>JBCCIS010000118.1 GCA_039028155.1 Pseudomonadota bacterium | reverse complement strand
GCCGGGATCGACTGGCTCTGCATCTCGCCCAAGGCAGGCGAGCCATTGGTCCAGAAGTCGGGCGACGAGCTTAAGCTGGTGTTCCCCCAGCCCGAGAACCATCCCGACGATTTCGTCGATCTGGACTTCTCGCACCGCTACCTGCAGGCGATGGACAGCCCGAAACTGGCCGAGAACGTCGCCGCCGCGGTCGAGTTCTGCAAGGCCGACCCGCGCTGGCGCCTGTCGGTTCAGACGCACAAGGCGATAGGGATTCCGTGACCCATCTGTTCATCGTCCCCGATCCGGCCTAGACTGCCGTCGGGGTGTGATGAGTGAGAGTAGCCGGCAATGCATGAAGCCGCGCGGATCAAGCGATCATTGGTGGACGTCAATGACAGCGTTCTGATTGTCATCGACATTCAGGATTACTTCCTTCGCAAGTACGACCGTGCCAAGTCCCAACGCGTGACTTCCCACGTTGCGTGGCTGTTGCTGGTGGCGCGCCACCTCAAGGTCCCTGTCATCGCCACTGCCGAGGATATCGACCGGAACGGCGGCGTGACAGACGCCATCGCTGCTGCACTGCCGCCGGGGACACCGGTGCACGACAAGGATGTCTTCAACCTGGTCGACGAAGCCACGATCATGGCCAGCGTGCTGGCCACGGGCCGCGGCACGGCAATCTGCGTCGGGGTCGAAACCGACGTCTGCGTCGCCCATTCCGCGATGGGCCTTCTGTCGATGGGCTACAACGTCGTAATCCCGCAGGACGGCGTCGCTAGCATGGAGACCGATGAAGAGATCGGCCTGATGCGCATGCAAAGCGCCGGCGCCGTCATCAGCTCGGTCAAAGCGCTGTACTACGAATGGATGCGCGGCGTCTCGCAGGTCCGCGCCTTCCGCGCCCTGGTGCCGGAAATCGAAGAGCAACGCCCGCCGTCGCTGGTGCTGTAACCAAATCGCTCACAGGCCGCTGCAAAGGTCTAATGCAATCATCGCATCCTACGCGGCACTAAAGGCCGAAATAGGCCTGGAACGCCTCTTTCGTCAGCTTCACCTCACCCTTCGTCACTTCGCTGGCTGCGGCGGGATAGAAGATCTGATGCAACACCTTGCCATTGCACTTGACGATGTAGTCGATCTGCAGCGCGACATGGCAATTCGGGTACATCGAGGCACTGACCTCAACCTCGAACGTCGCACCCTTGGTGGCGAAATGCTTGATCGCCTCTTCGATGTTGATCATCTCGGTGTTGCAGTCATAGCTGCCGGCGACGAAATTGTCCGGGTTCTGAGGGGAGGCGTGGCCGTCAGCGCCGCCCATCTTGAACGAAATCAGGTGCAGCCATTCCCATTGATGTTCGTCTGTATCGCGCAGCAGTACAGTCAGTTGAGCTGCCGTTACTTCCTCCATCGCCGAGCAACCCATCACGCCATTCTGTGACCTGTAGTTCCGGCGCACTTCCTTGCTCCAACTTGCCACCCGAGCGCCGTCGACCACGGCGCGGACACTCTTTCTGAATTTGACGGGATGCTTGGTCGCGGTCTTCGCCGGCGCCCAACCGGCGCGGAAGGCAACCATGTTGTCGGTTCGCCCGGTATGAGAAAAGACGATGCCCTTGGGCTCGATTATCTCCTCTGACTTCAACTTGTGCAAAAGTGCGGGATCACCTCTGCCGATGCCATTGACGAACATCGCCCGCGACTTTGGGGCCGGTTTTCGACGGCGTAGCCCGTGCTTCATCCGACCGGACATCGTCAGGTGCTTTTGGTACAAAGAAGGATACTTGTCTTTCACGATGTTCTCGCAGATCTGCATATGGTGCTTGATGCGCTGCGGATCGGTCAGGCCATGAACG
>JBCCIS010000117.1 GCA_039028155.1 Pseudomonadota bacterium | reverse complement strand
GATCTCCGGCAACAGCGTATCGGCAACCGTCATGTTGGTTGAGATCGCGACCGTCCCGGTACGCACCTGAATCAGGTCCCTGATGTCGCTGAGCGACTGATTGAATTCATCGACGATGCGCATCGCTTCGGGGAGGAATTCCTCGCCGACAGTGGAGACTGAGACACGCCGAGTCGTCCGGTCAAGCAACCGCGCGCCGAGTGCGTCCTCCAGCTTCTTGATCCGCCGGGAAAGGGCAGACTGCGTGATGTTCAACTCATCGGACGCTCGCGCGAATCCACCGAATTCGGCAATCGTTACAAAGGCTTGCAGGTCGTCGAGTTTGATGTGCATGACCGCTAGATTAGTGTGAAAATATCACTAATCAATGATTTCTTTGAGTTTGTCTCAGTTATCAATCGATGAGACCATGGGCGGCACGGGAATCTGTTGGCTGGCACACAAAAGTGTCGAGCTGAAACAATGGGAGGGAAAAACACCATGAAACTCACCAGACGCCTGACGATGGGTCTTCTTGCCGCGACAATGCTGGCCCCGGCCATGACACACGCGCAGGACTTCTCGCTTGAGGGCGAAACCGTCACCTGGGTCGTTCCCTTCCGCGAGGGTGGTGGCACGGATCGTTTGACCCGGATCTTGGCGGCAAGCCTTGCCGAACAGCTTCCAGGACAACCCAATGTGATCGTGCTTAATCAGCCGGGCGGCGGGTCGGTCACGGCTGCGAATGCCTTTCATACCGATGGTGCGCCCGACGGCACGACCCTGTTCATGGCGTCCACCTCGACCTTTCTGCCCGTGATGTTGGGGGCCGACGTTGCCGAGTATGACCCCAACGAATGGACTGCTATTGCGGGATTCCCGCGCGGTGCGACCTTGTTCGGACTGACCGATCAGATTGGGGCGGCCGGCGGCGGCGCGGACGCTGCGACCGATCTTGCCGGCATGCGCGATGCGAGCATCCGGTTCGGTCTGGAAACCCCGATCTCCGCCGAGATGCTGGATCTCGTTGCCATGGAGTTGCTCGACGTCGATGCAAGAGTGATCTTCGGCCTAAGTTCCAGCGACGCGGAAGCGGCTTTCCTGCGCGGTGAGATGAACATGAACACCGACAACACGCTGTCCTTCATCAACGACTTCCAGGAAAACCCGGACGTCGTGGCGATGTGGAGCTACGGTGTGATTGACGAAAATGGCGTCCTGCAGCGCGATCCCGACCTGCCGGACCTGCCGACCTTCGAGGAGTTTTATGAGGCAGCCACGGGCGAGGCGCCAAGCGGCCTGGGCTACGACCTGCTGCGCAATCTGATGTACGGCAAGGTGATGATCTCCAAGGCCGTCATGCTGCCGGCGGGAACGCCGGACCATATCCGCCAGGCCTACATCGACGCGGTGCGCGAAGTCGTGGCCGACCCTGAGGTTCGCGCGGCGCTTGACCGTGAAGTTGGGCAGATGCCCGTGAACTTTGGCGATGAGACAACGAGCGCCATCGCCGGCGGCACCCAGATGGACCCTGCCGTGCGTGAATGGGCGAACGCCTTCTTGCAAGAGAACTACGACTCGTCGCTCGATTGATCGTTCGCGGCCGCCTAATGGTGTCTGACCTGGCACCGTTAGGCGGCGCCCGACTCCTGTTCTAGTCTTCGCGCAGGCGCCGCCATGCTCGACGCAGCACTCTTAGCTCTGGCTGAAATCTCCAACCCATCGACGCTGCTTGCCTTGGTGACCGGGGTTGTTGTCGGCCTTGTCGTCGGCGTGCTGCCGGGACTTGGCGGTACCGCCGGCCTCGCACTGCTGCTGCCCTTTGTCTTTGGTATGGAGCCAACGACCGCGTTGGCGATGATGATCGGGCTGACGGCAGTCACCACCACCTCGGACACGTTCACTTCCGTTCTAATGGGCATACCCGGGACATCGGGATCTCAGGCCACGGTGATGGACGGCTTCCCGATGGCCAAGAATGGCGAAGGGACCCGCGCGCTTTCAGCGGCGTTCATTTCCTCGCTGTTCGGCGGATTGTTCGGGGCGCTTGTCCTGTCATTCGCGGTCTTTGCCGCCAGACCGATCATCCTGTCGATCGGCTTTGGCGAACAGTTCATGCTGGTGGTGCTGGCGCTTTCGATGGTCGGCATCTTGACCGGCATCAACATCTGGAAGGGGCTCGCGGCCTGCGCGCTGGGCCTCATGCTTGGGGCTCTGGGCGCGGCACCCTTATCGGGCGTGCAGCGGGCGACCTTCGGCACCGACTATTTGCTGGACCCGCTGCCGCTTGTCATCGTCGGTCTTGCGATGTTCGCAACGCCCGAGATCATCGACCTCCTGCGCCGCCAAACCACGATTTCCGAATCCGGCAAACTGGGTCCCGGCTGGCTTCAGGGTGCACGCGATTGGATCAACAATTGGTGGCTGTCCCTGCGCTGCGCCTTTATCGGCTGCATCGTCGGCGCGTTG
>JBCCIS010000116.1 GCA_039028155.1 Pseudomonadota bacterium | reverse complement strand
TCGGTCGGGAAAGCGTGCGTGAAGTGCCCGATGTCATGCAACAAGGCTGCTGCAATCACCTCCTCGCGGGCGCCGGCTTCCTCGGCCAGCAAGGCGCCCTGAAGCATATGCTCGCCGATACTCACCGGCTCGCCCAAGTACTCGCCCGACGCGCCCTCGGCAAAGATTTTGCCGATGAACGGGATGATGGTGTCGCGTGTCAGTTCGGTCATGCGGCCCGTGCTTCGCTTTCGAGTGCGCTAAGTGTTGAGAGCAGCCCGTCCTTGTCGGCATAGCATCCCTGCAGCCAGCGTGATCCGGTACCGTCATACGCCTTGCGGGCGTGCAGGACGCGGGTGTTGTCGACGATGAAGGCCTCGCCGGGTTCCAGCTTGAAGCTGACTTCCATGGCGGGGTCGTTCACGATCTCGCTCATCCGTCGATAGGCGCGATAGTAGGCCGGCATCGCGTCGTAGGGCACATCCGTGACCGGTGCGGCGGACCGGTTGTTGAAGCGGATGCCCAGCAACTCGCCATCCGGCAGCATCTCGATCATCGGACGCTTGGCGGACAAATGAACACCTTTCGAGCCGGCGTATTCGAAGCGGGCCGAATGGCCGGAAAGCGCCGCGAAACCTTCGGGATCCTCTTCGTGCAGGCGCAGCGCTGCAGCGAACCCGTCGACGACCATCGACTCGCCGCCATCGGCCGAGTTCTCGAGACACCAGAGGATCTGCAGCGTCGGCACCGGGTCGCGATAGGGGTTGTCGGTGTGGGCCTGAAGGCCGAGGCCTGTATAGGCGAGATTGGTCGGATTGATCTCGGTGCGCACCTCAAACCACTTGCCGTAGTTCGTCTCGCGTACGTAACCGAACAGGTCGACCAGTTCCAGCAAGGCACCACTTGTTGTCCGCCCGCCGGTGACCTTGGCGAACCCGTAGCAGCGCACAGCAGCAAGCCAATCGCGAAGGGCAGGGCCGCCGGTCGCCATATCGGGAAAGCTGCCAGTTGGGACTTTGGCATTCAGCCCGCTATTCCAAGCTTCGGCGCCGAGGGCGAGGGTCGGGGCGACTGGTCCACGAGCCAGATCGTAGGCATTTTCGCGCAGCCAGTCCGGCCTGAAGCGCAACGCTTTGCCTTCAGGTTGAAACGTGATGACGACGTCATCACCGTCAATCGCCGCTTCGGCAATGCGCGTTTCGGCCGGAATGTCGGCCAGCGTGATCAGCCGCTGCCCGTTGCCAGGGTCCCGGGTCGATGCGTCCTGCGCATTGTCCCTAAGCCAGATTGCGTGAAAACGGGCGGATGCTCCGTCGGGCCAGGCGATTTCAAGGGAATCGCCGCCGTCGATCAGATTGATGTTCATCGAGTTTCCTCACCGGATCCTCGCATCACCATTCGCGACCAATAAGGCCGGTTCAACCACGTTTGCGACGATGATTGTCGCGCGGCGGCGAACCTAGCCGCCCTGCCGCCGTGCCAGGAAAGCCAGCCGTTCGAACAGATGCACGTCCTGCTCGTTTTTCAGCAGGGCGCCATGCAGCGGCGGGATCGCCGATTTCGGGTCGGCGCGCAGCGTTTCCGGCGAGACATCGTCGGCGACCAGCAGCTTCAGCCAGTCCAGCACTTCTGACGTCGAGGGCTTTTTTTTCAGCCCCGGCGTCTCGCGGATTTCGTAGAACTGGGTCAGCGCGGCGCGGACCAGCTTCTTTTTGATATCAGGGAAGTGGACGTTGATGATCGTCGTCATCACTTCTTCGTCCGGGAAGCTGATGAAGTGGAAGAAACAGCGACGCAGGAACGCGTCCGGCAGTTCTTTTTCGTTGTTCGACGTAATGATGACGATCGGCCGGTTTTCGGCCTTGATGGTCTCGCCCGTCTCGTAGACGTGAAACTCCATGCGATCGAGTTCCTGCAGCAGATCGTTCGGGAACTCGATATCCGCCTTGTCGATCTCGTCGATCAGCAGCACAACCTTCTCGTCGGCGCTGAACGCATCCCAGAGCTTGCCGTGCTTGATGTAGTTCTTGACGTCCTTGACCTTCTCGTCGCCCAGCTGGCTGTCCCGCAGGCGTGACACGGCATCGTATTCATAGAGGCCTTGGTGCGCGCGCGTGGTCGACTTGATGTGCCATTCGATCAGCCGCAGGCCCAGCGCGTCCGAAACCTGGCGGGCCAGTTCCGTCTTTCCGGTGCCGGGCTCGCCCTTGACCAGCAATGGCCGTTCCAGCGTAATCGCGGCGTTCACCGCGACCATCAGGTCTTCCGTGGCAACGTAGTCGGCTGTTCCTTCAAAACGCATGGCGGCCTGCCCCTTGCTGTGCGCCGCCTCTGCTGGCGGATTCCATCATTCACCCCCGCCTATAGCGCATAAGAAATCGCGTTTCACCCCGTCTCGCGCATCGCATGTGCGATGTTGTGTCCGGGGCTATATGCCAGCGCATGATGCAGTCGCGGGTAGTATAATTCCGATAAACCTTAACGGGTTGCGGGGTTCCGCTTTCACGAATCCCAATAACGTACATTTCAACAGTCTTTAGGACGTGACATGCCACCTCGGTGCGACTATATCGGGCGCCGAGTGACGGCAGATTGCCATGGAAAACGCAGCATGGTGGTGACCGGGGGGTCGCGGATGAATATCGAAGCGCCAATGGAACCCGACTATATTCCT
>JBCCIS010000115.1 GCA_039028155.1 Pseudomonadota bacterium | reverse complement strand
GTGATCGCGCACGAACCGAGCGGTCTCCTCATCGATTAGATTGCAATGCTCCACGGTCCGAATGCCGTTGCCGACCGCGCGCTGAACTGCCTTGCTGCCATAGGTGTGGGCCGCCACATAGCTGCCGCGCAGGGCCGTTTCATCCGCAGCGATGCGCAACTCTTCTTCAGAAAATTGGCAATCGTCGATGGCGTCATGCGGCGAACCGACCCCACCGCTGGCCATGACCTTGATATGGTCAGCGCCTTTTCGCAGCTCATCCCGCACGGCGACACGCATCTGCTCAGGACCATCGACTACGCGCAGGGTAAAATCCTGACCATTGGCGCAGCCGCACAGATCGATGCGACCTTCCGTTTTTCTGCGGTGGTCCCCATGGCCGCCGGTCTGGGTCAATCCAGGGCCACCTACAAAGGCACGTGGACCCGGGATCAAATTCCGCGCCAGCGCATCCTTGATGCCGAAATCGCCGCCAGCAACGTCGCGCACAGTCGTAAAGCCGCGATCCAGCATGGCCTTGATCCGCGGCAGCGCCAATACGGTGAGATAGGTTAGCGGATAGTCCTTGGTCCGTATTGCATTGAGGTGAACCGCAAAGAGATGCACATGGGCATCGATCAGACCGGGCAGCACCGTTCGGCCGTCAACGGCGACCTCGGTCGCGTTGCCGACGGTGGCCCGACCGCCGACCACATCGACGATCCGATTGTCCTCCACGACGATATCGACATCGTCACGCAGTGCGTCCGAATGGCCATCGAACAGCAAGGCGTTTCTCAGGACCGTTACTGACATCTAATCCCCCACTTCGCCGTCGCAATGATGGATACGGCGGCCAAATGCGCCCACGCGACGGACACTCGTTAGCCATGATGTCTCAGGCGGAGCCAAGCGTAAAGCGACTTGATCAAATGATAGAACGATGGGAACATCGCCTCCTGGAATAGGAAAAGCGCCATGAAAAGACCTCCTCAAGGCGCAGGCGACATCATCAAGACAGCGAACAATCTCGACAGGGGGATCAAGCGATGTTTAAGGGCACACTATTGGCCACGGCAACTGCAGTTGCGCTGGCACTCGCCGCACCGGCAAACGCCGAGACCTTGCAGTTCTCCGGCACCACCCCGGCGCTGACCATGGACCCGCACGCGACAAACGACTTCGTCACGACGGCTGTTTTCCGCCAAGTTTATGACAGTGTCGTTGGCCTGTCGTTGGACATGGAACTGGTACCAAGCATCGCCACGAGCTGGGAATATGTTGGCGATTCCACTTGGCGGTTTCACATCCGCGAAGGCGTGGTTTTCCATGATGGAACACCGCTGACGGCGGACGATATCGCCTTTTCGATCATGCGCCAGAAGGACAGCCGGTTTTATACATCGTTGTTCGGCGACGTGGCAGAGGCGATCGCAGTGGACGATCTCACGGTCGACGTCGTTTCCAACAATCCGGACCCGATCCTACCGCGGAAGATGAGCCGGATGTTCGTCATGTCCCGGCCCTGGCTCGAAGCGAACGACTCAATCGAGATCCCCGATCTGGGCGCGGAGGGGGCCGAAGGCTTCACGGTTCGAAATGCTAACGGCACGGGACCGATGGCTCTGGTCGAGCACGACCCAAGCGTCCGAACGTCCTTTACCCGCAACGAGAACTACTGGGGCGACTTCCCCGGCAATGTCGACGAGGCCGTCTACTCGCCGATCGGTTCCGACCCGACCCGGGTAGCAGCGCTCCTCTCCGGCGAGGTCCAGCTAATCATCGATCTGCCATTGCAGGATGTCGCGCGCCTGGAAAGCACCGACGGCTTCCGCGTGGAACAGGAACCCCAATTGCTCTTTATGCAGCTGGAGTTGGACGGCACCCGCGACGTTGCGCTCGATACCTGGACAAATGATGGCGAGCCGATCACGGACAACCCGTTCCGCGATGTTCGCGTGCGCCAGGCGATTGCCCATGCAGTCGATGCCGACCTGATCGTCGACAGGGTCATGCGTGGCGACGCCCGCGTGGTCGGCATTCCGTCGGTGCCCGGTTTTGGCGGCTACCAGGCCGACCTTGACGAGCACTGGGATTACGATCCGGACTCCGCCCGCGCGCTGCTGGCTGAGGCCGGCTATCCTGACGGCTTCATCACCCAGATGAACTGCCCGTTGGAACGCTACGTGAACACGGAAGAAATCTGCCGGGCCGTAGCCGGCATGCTCGACCGGATCGGTATCGAGGTCCGGGTCAATGGCATGGTCTGGCCGGAATTTGCCCGCATGCTGGTCAACGGACCTACCTCCAGCTTCCACCTGATCGGCAATGGCGCCAACAGCTTCGATAGCCAGGACACCTTCACCGCGACCATGATGACGCGCGATCCGGATGCGAATGAAGGCTTCTTCAACTGGGCGCTCTATTCGAACGAGACGGTCGATATGGTCTCTCGCGAACTCCCGGTCACGTTTGACGAAGAGCGGCGCCAGGAGTTGTACCGCATGGGAATGGAAGCAGCGCGCGACACGATTAGCGCCGTCTACCTGCACCAGCCCATGATCACCTGGGGCATGCAGGACAATGTCGAGGCGCCGATCCGTGGTGACGCGACACTGACTTTGCAGAATGTGGTGATCGGCGAATAGCGTCGCCGATCTAACCGCCATGCGCCAAACAACCGGGGCCCGTGCGTGCTGAGCATTTTGGTGCAGCGCAGCCTGCACGCGGTTCTGGTTATCCTGGTCGTCAGC
>JBCCIS010000114.1 GCA_039028155.1 Pseudomonadota bacterium | reverse complement strand
GGTTTTCGAACGAACCTCCGACGAAGGCTACGCCCCGCAGCTCGCAGCCGCTTTCGCCAGCGGTGATGTGCCGAACATCGTCACGCACCTGCCCAGCTTCGCAGTCTCAGACTATTGGAGCGCTGGGCTTCTAGAACCGTTCAACGACGTCATCGATATGGTCGGCCCCGAAAACTATTATGAGGGTGCGAACCAGATCTATGAGATCGATCCGGGCGTCTATGCCGGTACCGGCATCGGCAATTCGGCCGCCAATATGCTGTGGCTGCGCCTCGACTTGATGGAAGAGGCTGGCATCGACGCGCCTCCGCGCACCTGGGACCAGTTGCGCAGCGCGGTCAGCTCCATGCAGGGCGGCGGCATCTACGGCGCACCACTACCCTACGGCCGCAACTCGATGACCTCGCTGATCTTCATCGGCGTGATGCATCAGGCCGGCGCGCAGGTCTTCAGCCCCGACCTCGAAGTCGCGATCGACAGCGACGATACCCGCAACGCACTGGAGTTTTATCGCTCCATGCGCGAGTACTGCCCGCCCGGTGCGACCAACTACAGTTGGGGTGAGAGCCTCACCGCCTTCGTGTCTGGCGCGACGGCTACCGGCATCTATACCGGGCGCGTCTTGATCAACGTCAACAACCAGAACCCGGACATCGCGGACTACATCACTTGCGTGCAGTACCCGACGATCTCCGAAGATGTCCCGGCCTGGACCTTTAACGACTTCCCGTCGGTCTTCATTCCGGCGCAAGCCCAAAACATGGAGGCGACCAAACAGTTCGCTGCCTTCCTGTTCGATCCGGAGGGTTACATTCAGCAGCTACACGCAGCCCCAGGGCACGTGCTCCCTGTCCTTTGGACGATTTCGGAAAATCCGGCCTATTTGGACAACCCGATCATTGAGAAGTACACGTCGGAAGTCGATCTCATGGCCTCTTCCGCTGCCGAAGGCTACAACCTCGGCTGGGAGAGCAGCGACCATCGGCCGAACGTCAAGGCCGGCGAGATCATCAACTCGAATGTCATTTCGGAGATGGTCCAACGGGTCGTGCTAAACGACGAGAACGTCGATCAAGTCTTGAGCGACACGTCCAGCCGGCTTGAGGAGATCATGGCCTCCTAATTCCGCTGCGAAGGGCGGCATCATGACCATGTGACGCCGCCCTTCGATGGGATTATCGACTATGGCAACCGTAACCCACGCCGGCCACCGACTTGAGCGCGGCTATGCCCGCTTGGGTGTGTTTTTGATTGCGCCGACGATTGTCGTATTCAGCCTGGTGATCGTCTATCCGCTGTTGGCGGCGATCTATCTCAGCGTCTTTTCGGTCTACACGCCGACCCTTCAGGGGGAGTTCACCGGCGCCGACAACTACATCCGTCTGCTCACCGGCGCAGAATTCTGGAATTCCCTCATCACGACGCTGGTCTGGACGGGGGGCACGCTCAGCCTGCAGATCGTCTTTGGCGTGGGCATGGCGCTGTTGCTGCACCAGAATCTCTGGTTCCGTTCATTGGCGCGCAGCCTGGTCCTTTTTCCCTATTTCGTCTCGACCGTCGTGGCTGTGCTGGTCTGGCGCTGGCTGTTCAACGATCTTTACGGGGCTATCAATCGCGGGCTGATGGAGGTCGGCGTCGTCGACATGCCGCTGGACTGGCTGGGTACAATGCCCAACGCGATGATCGGCGTGATCCTTGTGGGCGCCTGGAAGTATTTCCCCTTTGTGGTCATCGCGGTACTGGCACGGCTGCAGACGATCCCAGAACATCTCTACGAAGCCGCCAAGATCGACGGCGCAGGGCCGATCGCCCGGTTCTTCGACGTGACCTTGCCGCAACTTCGCTCGGTCCTCGTCGTCATCATCCTGCTGCGCGCGATCTGGGACTTTAAGGAATTCGACCTGATCTACCTGCTAACCGGCGGCGGGCCCGTAACCTCGACCCAGACCCTTTCCCTGTTGGTCTACCAAGAAGCGTTCGCGCTGAACGAGATGGGCCAGGCGGCTGCCTATTCCATCGGGATGATGCTGGTCATGCTGGCCTTCATGCTGATTTACATCAGACGAACCGCGCGCGAGGCCTGAGATGCGAATCTTGCGCAAACTCGGCTTCAATCTGTTCACCTGGATCCTTGTCCTGCTGGTTGCCTTTCCGTTGATTTGGATGATCCTGACCTCGGTGAAGCCGCAGTCCGAACTGTTCCGCATTCCGCCCACTTGGCTGCCGGATACGGTGACATTCGAGCACTACTGGCGTCTGCTGACCGAAACGCCGTTCCTGCAGTATTTCCGCAACTCGGTCATCTTGGCGACCTCAACGACCGTCTTCGTCGTCGTGCTCGGCGCCGTCGGCGCCTACAGCTTGGTGCGATTTGCCTATCGCGGTCGCGAGACAATGGCGACGCTGGTTCTATTCACGTACCTCTTGCCGTCGGTCGTGCTGATCATCCCGCTCTATCTGATGATGGTGGAATTGGGCCTATCCAACACGTTGGCTAGCCTCGTCCTGGCCCACACCACATTCGCCCTGCCCTACGCTCTCTGGCTGTTGCGGTCCTTCATGGAGGGCGTTCCGGAAGACCTGGAGTCGGCTGCATTGGTCGACGGCGCAACACGCTTAGGCGCCTTTCGGGACGTGATCCTGCCGCAACTGCTGCCGGGCATCATCTCGACTGCGCTGTTCACCTTCATCCTGTCCTGGAACGAATATCTCTACGCTCTCGTGTTGGTGAATTCCGACGCTGCACGTCCTTTGACGACCGGCGTCATGACGATGTTGATCTCGGCCTTCAATATCGAATGGTCGTTGCTGATGGCCGCGTCAGTCATGATGAGCGTACCGCTGATCATCGTGTTCGCCTTCCTGCAAAGCTATCTCACCCGCGGGTTCGGC
>JBCCIS010000113.1 GCA_039028155.1 Pseudomonadota bacterium | reverse complement strand
ACTGTGACGACCGGTTTGGTCGTCGCCGACTTCACCCAGTGCATGTAGGGCTCGAGCGCGCCCTCCTGCACAAACCGGGAGCCGCCCATCTCGAGCGAGTAATCGGCGATGTTGATGTCCCAGACATCAGGCAGTTCAGCCAGCATTTCGAACATCTCGTGATGTTCGCCATACTCGGGCTTCCCATCTTTGCCGATCGTATCGTCGGCGCTAAAGCGGCAGGCGACGGCGCATGTGTCACCGACTGCCTCCTTCGTCTCTTCCAACAGTTCCCGGATCAGGCGCACGCGGTTTGCCAGCGCGCCGCCGTATTCGTCCGACCGGGTGTTCATGCGCGGATTTAGGAACTGATCCAGCAAATAGGTATGGGTCGCGTAGACATAAACGATGTCAAAGCCGGCCTCTTTCGCCCGAAGTGCAGCATTGCGATGCCACCGGCGCAGATTGGAGATGTCGGTCTTGTCCATCACGCGTGTCTGCCAGGGCGCGCCCACACCGTTGGGGATCGATTGAAGGCCCAATGTCGGCAACCGGCTGTAGGCATTGGGGTTGCGATGCCCACCGAACCAAAGCTCGACCCCGGCAAGAGAATCGTGAGCGTGCACTTTCTCGGTCATCAATGCATGCGCGCGGATGTCGTCAGCATCCCAAAGCGCTGCCGAGACCCCGTATAGGTCATCTGAAGCCGGGTGAATCGAGCAGTATTCGGTGCAGACAACGCCCCATCCACCTTCAGCTTTCATCCCCCGCATCTCGGCCAGAGTTTGCGGGCGCAGCCAACCCATCCCGGTGCAGTGTGGCACCTGGTAGAAGCGGTTCCTGGCCGTCACCGGCCCCATCTTGATGGGTTCGAAAAGGATATCGTAGCGAGGATCTCGGGTCATAGCGTACCTTGATCAGTCGTGTGCCAGTCTGGGTAGCTCGCGGCGGAATGGGACGCCGGAACGCACCTCGCCCAGTTCCCGGGCGAATTGGTGGCCGCCATAAACAGCCGCCGCGATCGTACCGGGAGCAAGACAGTCGCCGATCCGCGTCACGGATTTCAGACCTTCATCGGCAAGCGCGGGAAACAGGTCTTCCTCGGGCAATCGCATGGTCACGATGATGGCGGTGGCGCAGGGGATTTCAGATTCTTGCTCGGTGTAGACACAGGATAGCGTAGCGATGCCGTCATTGACTGCATCAAGCGCGTGGAGAGGGACGATTTTGACACCCATCTTCAGCAGCCGCGCCTGGATTGTTCCCTGCTCGAGCGTGTTCTGGGTCCAGTCGGATACAATGGCGGCGGGCGTCACGATTGTGACGTCGTAACCCTCGCCGCGCAGTAGTTCGGCCAGAATGCCGCCCATGTAGTAGTGATCATCATCGTAAATGACGACCGGGCCATCGGGTCGGGCGCCGGCCATGATGTCATCCGGTGTCAGCACTCGGCCATCGATCGGCATGGGTTCGTGGTGATGTCGACCTATGCCGGACGCGCACCATCGAGCACCGGTCGCGACGGCCACATGATCCGCGCCGAATTCCGCGATCTGGGTCGCCGTCATCCGGCTTTCCAGATAGGGCTCAACATTGCTCAGTTTTCGGATCTGGTACTCGCGATAATCGATCACGCGGCGCCACTGGGCGAGCCCAGGCAGCCGCCCTTCGTGCTCGATCCTGCCGCCCAGGCGATCCGATGCTTCGGCAAGCGTGACGTGGTAACCGCGCTGCCCCAATGCCAACGCTGCTTCCAGGCCAGCCGGGCCGCCGCCGACGACCAGAACGGTTTCTTCCGAATGGGCTGGCGATATCCGCTCTGGGTGCCAACCACGACGCCATTCCTCGCCCATCGTGGGATTCTGCGTGCACCTGATTGGCACGGACATCAGATCACCCGAGACGCAGATGTTAAAACCAATGCACTCTCGAATGTCCTCAGGGCGGCCTTCTTCGACCTTTCTTGGCAAGAACGGGTCGGCAATCGATGGTCGTGCCGCGCCGATGAAATCGAGCTTTCCACGCCGGATAAGTGAGACCATGCGATCAGGCGAGGTATAACGACCCACACCGACAACAGGCTTGGTCGTCACTGACTTTACCCAGCCGATGTAGTCCTCTTGGAAGCCCTCGTCCGCGAAGCGGGAGGTCTGGCTGTCATGCGCCCAGTCCGAGATGTTGACGTCCCAGAGGTCGGGGATCTCTGCAAGCATCTCGACGACATCGCGCCCTTCTGCTTCGGCCAGGATGCCGTCCGGCCCAGCCAGTTCGTCGACCGCGAACCGTACGGCTACCGCGCAGGTGTCGCCGACCGCGTCTTTCGTCTCTTCCAGCACCTCGCGGAACAGTCGGACCCGGTTTTCCAAGCTGCCGCCATAGGCATCGGTCCGCCGGTTGTGACGGCGGGACAGGAAGTGCATCAGGATGCTGAGGTCGTGGGCAGCATAGACATAAATCACGTCGAAGCCTGCCCGCCGTGCCCGTTTGGCGCCTTCGACGTACCAGCGCCGAACATCGCGGATGTCGGCCATGTCCATCGCGCGTGCCTGAACAGGGTCGAAGGAAATGACAGGCACGGCCGACGGGCCCATCGGTACGTTACGGCTGTAGCGGTTCGGCGCTTCCGCACCGGCATAAGTAGGTTCGATCCCGGCGAGCGCGCCGTGCTCGTGGATCTTTTCGCACATCTTCGCAAAGACCGGCACATCGGCCTCGTCCCAGAGACGCCCTTCGACATATGGTGTACACTCTGAGCTGTGGTGGATCTCGACCTCTTCGGTGCAGACCACTGCCCACCCGCCCTCGGCCTTGACGCCCCGCATCTCGGCCATTGATGACGGGTAGGATCGGCTCATCCCGTTGCAATGCGGCACTTGATAAAAGCGGTTCTTTGCCGTGACCGGACCAATCCGGACCGGTTCGAAAAGGACGTCGTAGCGAGGATCGCGGCGCGGCGGTGCGCCGTCTGCGCTCATTCTTT
>JBCCIS010000112.1 GCA_039028155.1 Pseudomonadota bacterium | reverse complement strand
CGTTTGTAGATGTCGAAGTTAAGACCGTCGACGGCTTTGATGGCGCCAACCTGGCGGCGCAGGATGCCCTGCAGGATGGGAAAGTGCATGCGCAGGTTCTCGACCTGCACCAGGGCTTCGGCCTCAGTACTCATAGCGTGGCCTGTCGTCATCGGCATTCCACCAGCATGCGACCTCATGGCCGTCGTCCATCGCTTCCAGAAGCGGGTTTTCGACCATGCAGCGGGCATAGGCGTGCCGGCAGCGCGGCGCGAACGGGCAGCCCCTGGGCGACTGCAGCAGGTCCGGCGGCTGCCCGGCAATGCTCGCCAGACGCGTCGGCCCGGCCTCATCCACATGGGGCAGTGTTTCGAGCAAGGCGCGCGTATAGGGATGTTGCGGACGCGCATAGAGTGACGCGACCTCCGCATGCTCGACGATCGAGCCCGCGTACATGACGGCGACCCGGTCCGCGATGCCCGCGACGACGCCCAGGTCATGGGTGATCCACACGATCGCCATGCCGAGTTCCTGGCGCAACTCTTTGACCAGTTCGACGATCTGCGCCTGGATCGTGACATCCAGCGCAGTCGTCGGCTCGTCGGCGATCAGGATCTTCGGCTGGCAGGCAAGCGCGATGGCGATCATGACGCGTTGGCGCATGCCGCCGGAGAACTGGTGGGGGTAGTCGCCCAGGCGCGAGGCCGCCTGGGGAATGCCGACCAGCTCCAGCATTTCGACGGCGCGTTCGCGCGCCTTCGCCTTGCTGAGGTTCAGGTGACGGCGCAATGGCTCGGCCACCTGATAGCCAACCGTCAGCACCGGATTGAGCGACGTCATGGGGTCCTGAAAAATGAACCCGATCTGACCGCCACGAACATCGCGAATAGCGTCATCACCCAATGTGATGAGATCGCGCCCTTCGAACAGCGCATGCCCGGCGACGATCTCCGCCGGCGGCATGGGCAGGAGTTTCAGCAGCGACATCATGGTGACGCTCTTGCCCGATCCGCTCTCCCCGACGACGGCAAGCGTCTCGCCCGGCGCAAGCGTGAAACTGACGCCGTTCACCGCATGCACCATGCCGTCTTGCGTACGGAAACGCGTTTGGATGTCGTGCACGTCAAGCAGCACCGGTGCGTCCGCACCGGGTGTCGTTAAACCCTGTCCTCCCTCACCCATCGCGTTTCGTTGGCCCCACGGGATGGCGGTGATTCGCCCTAGCCTGGGTCAAGCGCGTGGATTTGTCACCCCCGGCGATGGGCCGGCATGCTGGCGCTGACGATCGATCAACCCGATTTGACCACCTGGGCGTCCGGTGCGCCGGCACCATCGGCGACACCTTCGGCGAGCAGGAAAACCGCTTCCGACGATGCCCGACGGAACGCGGCGGCGTCTTGATAGCCGCTGGATTCATAGAACGTCTTGACCGCCTCGGCCGACGGGAACTCCAGCACCACCAGGCGGTCTTCAAAGGTCTTGCCTTCCAGAGTCTCGATGTCGCCGCCGCGCACCAGGAACTTGCCGCCATGTTGCTCGATCAACGCCGGCGTCAACGCGGTGTACTTCTTGTAAGTCTCGGGGTCGTCGACCCGAACCATGGCAATGACATAGGCCGTCATGCGTCTCTCCCACATACAAAGGACATCTGCCCCAGGCAACGGGTGTCGGCCTGTCCTGTCAAGCCGAAGGGCCGTTTCTAGGTGTTCGCGGATGAATTAGCCAGAAAGCGGACGATTCGTTATCATTCGCCGGTCTTTGATCTGACGGCGCGGGACGGCCGTCATCGGTCGAGCGCCACGAAACGGATCACCCGGGGAGGTGAACGATGTGGGACTGGATCAAGGAAGCCGCCACCACGGTCGCCAATGCCGGCGCGCAGTATCTGATGCACACCACGTTCATCGAGAGCCTGATGACGATGACCTACGAGCAGGCCTATCAGGCCCTGCACGACAAGGTCTTCGAGCTGGATAACGACGGCTACCAGGCGTTCTTGAACGCACTCAACATGCTGCACATGCAGACACAGCAGCAGTTGCAAAACACGGCCCAGTTCGGTAGCGGCGAATCTTGGGGCTCCAGTTTCGAGGACCAGATGGCGCAATCGATGGCCGAGATCCAAGCCGGCGTGTCGGGCCAGCCAAACCCGGTCTACCAGCAACTGCAATCGCGGCTTCAGAATCTGGAGGCCATCGCACAACACGCTCAGGCTTTTCGCCAGGAAGCACTCGCGGCCGGTGCCGGCACCGGTAGCGGCGTCAGCCCGGCGGCAGCGCTCGCCGACAGTGCCAGCGCGAACATCAGCGCGGGCGCCAGCCGCGTCGCGGAGGAGGTCGATGCCTTTCAGCGTCACGCGCGCGAGATCTTCTCCTCGTTTACCGACAACCTCGCCGAGACACGCGCCGAAAAGAAAGACGACGCTGCCCCGCTGGACGAAATGGCAGCGCTGCAGCTTTACGTTCAAACCGATGGTCGCGTGACCGCAGCCATGACGCGGCTGATGCCCGGCTCCGCCGACGCCGCCGTCATCGACGAGCTCTTGGACATTTGCGACGACTACCGGCGCGTGATGGACGCACCGCCGTCGGCGCACGGCATGTATTCCGATGCCGACCTCAACCGCAAGATCGGCCAGGCCCTGACCTTTGCCGCGATGGCCGCGGAGTCCCTGCGCGACGACAAACAGGCGCTCGGCTTGCTGCATCAAGCGCTTGATGCCTACATGGCCGCCGGCGACACAGCCGAGATCGCAAAGTGTCAGGAGAAGATCGGCGCGCTGGAAGTCGTTCTGTCAGGCGATACGGACGCGGAAATCGAGAGCCTTCAGAGCGCGCTCCTGGCACAGAGCGAACCGTCGCTGGACCGCGCGGAGACTCTCATCTCGCTGGGCGAAGCGATCAACCGCAACGGCGACGACTTCGGTGCGCGCGAACACCTTCATGACGCCGAAGACCTGCTGATCGCGTTGGGCCACGACAACCCCGACAGCGGCGACCTCGCGCAATCGCTGATGGCGTCCATGCAGGCGCTGATGGCGGGCGAAGCCCAGGCCGGCGACACCGATATCGAAAAGAGCATGGCGGTGCGCGGCCTCTACATGCGGCTTTACCACGCTCTTGGTTCCGCCTATCGCGATGACGACCCCGAGCGCGCGGCGTCCTATCTGGCGCGCGCGGAGGCGATGGACAGTCAGGCCGCAAGCCAGGATTTCGGCGCACAGATGATGGCGTTGCTGAATGGCGGCAAGCCGGGCCCGTCCTGAGTGCTTTAGACCCGTCACCAGTCCCCGGGAGCAGGCATGAGTTTTTCGGCGCCGGTTCGCGTTGCGCGCGCGCTCGAACGGTTGGACCTGGAGAACCGGCGGCGCGGCCCCGACGACGACCGCGCCGATCTCCTGGAACTCGCCCACAGCACGCAGGCT
>JBCCIS010000111.1 GCA_039028155.1 Pseudomonadota bacterium | reverse complement strand
CGACGCGCTTATAGGACGCGCCTGTGGGGCAAACGGGAACGCACGGCGCGTCGGCGCAATGCAGGCACGAACGCGGGAAGTGCACGGTGCGCCCCGAAGCCCCCTCGCCCGCTTCGAAGCCATGAATGCGATTGAGCCAGGAGCCGCTGGCGGCCTGGCCATAGGGGTCCTGATCGGTCAGGGGTGCCGGATAGCCCGACGTATTCCATTCCTTGCACGCAACCGCGCAGGCCTGGCAGCCGACGCAGGTATCGAGGTCGATGACCAGGCCAAGCGCCTTGTCGGTCGTGCCGGGCAACGTCGTCACGGCTTGGGCGCTCCGAAACGCAGGACGCTCGGCCGGTCGAACTTCGTGATCGACTTGAGCGGCTCGAAACGCGGCGCCGTCTCGCCCTGTTCGTTGACCGCCGCCTTGGTGATCTTGATCTTCAGGTCGTACCACGCCGCCTGCCCGGTCACCGGATCGGCGTTGGCGTAGCGGTAGCCCGACTCTTGTTCGGGCAGCAGATCGTCGATCAGGTGGTTCAGCAGGAAACCCTGATTGGCTTCTCGGGCGTCGGGGTCGAGCGCCCAGGCGCCGGCGCGTTTGCCGATGGCGTTCCAGGTCCAGACGGTCTTCGGGTTAACCCCCTCCATCACCTTGACCTGCGCCTTGATGCGGCCATGCCGGCTTTCGGCCCACACCCAGTCGTGATCGTCGAGGCCGAGATCGGCCGCGACAGCGGTGCCGATATAGAGCCGGTTCCAGCCGTGGATCTGGCGCAGCCACGCGTTTTGCGATCCCCACGCGTGATACATCGCCATCGGCCGCTGCGTCACCGCGTGCAGCGGGTAGCCGTCATCATTGCCTTCATCGTCGAGACCGGCATACCAGGTCGGCAGCGGATCGAAGTATGCGGCGACGCGCTGACGCTCCTTGTCCGGCGGCTGATGGTCGCCATGGCCTTGCGCGGCCAAACGAAACTTCTGCAGTTCCTCGCTATAGAGCTGCAGGCTGATGGGCGAGCCGTCGTCGATCAGGCCCAACTCCAGCGCGGCCTGCAGGTAACCGGCATTGGCGAACTTGAAGAAACGGTGTTCGGCCTCGAACGGGTGATGCCAGAAGCAGCCGTTTTCCACATAGCGCTGAAGCTGATCGGGATTGACCTCGCCCTTGCCGACCTTGTCGCCGGCCTCGCCACGCCAACCGGCCAGCGAACCGACATTCGGCTTGCGCAGGTGGTTGACCAGATAATCGGCGTAGCCGCCCGGATAGCGCGGTCCGCCGTTGGCGGTGATCAGGCCCGGCAGCTCGAGGCGCGCGCCGAGTTCGATCAGCACGTCCTGGAACGGACGGACGTCGCGGTCGGGCTGCACCACAGGCTGACGTATCGCATCGGCCGGACCGTCGGGATCGCTGATCGGCCGGTCCAGCAGCGAGATGCAGTCCCACCGCTCCAAATAGGTCGTGTCGGGGAAAACGAGATCGGCGTAGGCGACCATCTCCGACTGGTAGGCATCCGCATAGATGATGTGAGGGATCTTGTAGTCGCCGGTCTCAGGATCTTTGTCCGTCAGCATCTCGATGGTGCCGGTCGTGTTCATGGCGGAGTTCCACGCCATGTTCGCCATGAACATGAACAGCGTGTCGATCTTGTAGGGGTCGCCCTTCCACGCGTTGGTGATGACCGTGTGCATCATGCCGTGGATGGCAAGCGGCGCTTCCCAGGAATACGCCTTGTCGATGCGGACCGGTGTGCCGTCGGCCTCGACCAGCAGGTCTTCGGGCCCGCCGGGGAAACCCAGCGGCATGCCGGGCATGGCTTCGCAGGCGCCGATCTGTTCGGGTTTGCCGGTCGGTTTCGACGGGCATGGGATGTGGCGCGGGAACGGCGGCTTGTAGCGATGGCCGCCCGGCGTATCGACGCTGCCCAGAAGGATCTGCAGGATGTGGATCGCGCGGCAGGTGTGGAAACCGTTGGCGTGGGCGGAGATGCCGCGCATGGCGTGCATGCTGACCGGCCGTCCGATCATCTGCTCGTGGCGGCGACCGAAGCTGTCGGTCCATGGCTGGTCGATCACCACTTCCTGCTCGAAAGCGGCATGCGCCAGTTCGGCGGCGATGCGCCGGATGGTCGCGGCCTCCAGGCCCGTCTTCGCGGCCACCGCCTCAGCCGCATACGCCGGCTCCAGACAGCGGCGCGCGATCAGTTCGAAACTGGGCACCGCCTGGCGTCCGTCCGGCAGCGTGACCGCGCCTTTCAACGCGGGCGCGTCACCGTCCGCGTCAAAGGCGCGCACCGCACCCTCGAAGACCAGCGGCTTGCCCTTGGCGTCACGGGCAAAGAGACCGTTATCGGCGGCGCCCTCGTCGTCGATCACCAGCCATGGCGCGTTGGTGTAGCGGGCGAGGTAATCAACATCGACCTTGCCGGCCTTCAGCAGTTCCTGGATCAAAGCCATGACGAAGAGGCCGTCGGTGCCCGGCGTGATCCCGATCCATTCATCGGCGATCGCCGAATAGCCGGTCCTGACCGGGTTGATCGAGACGACCTTGGCGCCGCGTCCCTTCAACTTACCGAGCCCGATCTTCAGCGGATTGGAGCTGTGGTCCTCGGCGACGCCGAACAGCATCAAGTATTGCGTGCGTTCCCAGTCGGGCTCGCCAAACTCCCAGAACGAACCGCCGGTCGTATAGAGACCAGCCGCCGCCATGTTGACCGAACAAAAGCCACCGTGCGCGGCATAGTTCGGTGTGCCGAACTGCGATGCCCACCAACCGGTCAACGCCTGGCTCTGATCGCGGCCGGTGAAGAAGGCGAGTTTCTTGGGATTGTCGTCGCGGATCGGCTTCAGCCACGTATAGGCGAGATCGAGCGCTTCGTCCCAGGTGATCGGCTCGAACGCGTTCTCGCCCCTCGGCCCGACCCGCTTCATGGGCTGCGACAGCCTGGCCGGCGACTTGTGGTTCATGATGCCGGCGGCACCCTTGCCGCAGATGACGCCCTTGTTCACCGGATGGTCGGGGTTGCCCTCGATATAGTTGACCTCGCCGTCCTTCAGATGCACGCGGATGCCGCAGCGGCACGCGCACATGTAACAGGTCGTGCAGCGTACCTCGTCGCTGACCTCCGGCGAGGTGTCGATCACGTGTCCGTTGCGGTCCGGTTGGGCGGCCATGGAACTCCCGACAACAAGCCGCCCACGCGCGACAGAGCATTCCCCCATCCCGCGGCGGCGGATTTCGAGCGCTAACCTGCCGCGCGGCCCGGCGGCCCGCAAGGCCCATTCGAAAAATCGACATGGTGGTTCCGTATTTCCCCAACGTCTGGTCTTATGCCCCGGCCAGCCGGCGCAGGGGGCGCACAGAACCTGCCAGATCCACAAATGCAGCCGACAGGTGCGACCGACGGTGGACCGGATCTTGGGATCGCCCACATCGATTCGAGGCTTTACAACCCCGACCTCGCGCCGGTTCCCAGCCAGGAGCGGCGCTGGGGCTGGTTCGCGATCTTTAACGTCTGGACCAATGCCGCGCAGAGTGTCTTCGCGTACACGCTGGCGGCATCGCTGTTCCTGACCTATGGCTTGAACGGATGGGCGGTGTTTGCCGCGATCGTCCTGGCCGGCGTCATCATCATGATCCTGGTCAACCTATCCGGCAGACCAAGCGTCAAGTACGGCGTGCCCTACCCCGTCATGGCCCGCGCCAGCATGGGCGTCTTCGGCGCCAAATTCGTGGCCATGTTGCGCTGCATCGT
>JBCCIS010000110.1 GCA_039028155.1 Pseudomonadota bacterium | reverse complement strand
GTCTCGCGCGCCATCTTTTCGTTGATCTCGCCGAACAGCAGGATTGTGCGGGCATCGAACAGGATCCTCTGAACCGCGCGGTTCTTGTCTTTCTTGTCCGACGACTTGGCGTTGTCCTTGTCGTCGTCGTCTTCGTCGTCATCGGCGCGGAGGTCAAAATCGATCATGATGTCCTGTCCGTAAGGTAAGAGGCCGCCGGGCCCGGCAGCGGAAACTGACATAGGCAGCGGCGGCGCGGAATGCAAGGCATTGCGCGGTGGCGTTACCCACTAGGCAAGCCCCATCAGGGACTTGGCGAAGTCGCGCGCGTCAAAAGCGCGCAGGTCTTCGGCGCTCTCGCCGACGCCGATCGCGTGAATGGGCAGGCCGAAACGGTCGGCCAGGCCAACCACGACACCGCCACGCGCCGAGCCGTCCAGCTTGGTCACGACCAATCCGCTGACGTCCGCCATTTGGCCGAAGGTCTCGGCCTGGGCATGGGCGTTTTGGCCCGTGGTGGCGTCCAGCACCAGGATGCGGTCATGCGGCGCGTCGGGGGCGAGCTTGGCGATGACGCGCAGGATCTTCTGCAGTTCGGCCATCAGCTCGTCCTTGTTGTGCAGACGCCCGGCCGTATCGATCAGCAGGATGTCGGCGTTTAGGGCCTGGGCACGCTGCAGGGCTTCGTAGGCCAGGCCCGCGGCATCGCCGCCCTGCTTGCCCGAGACGACCTCGGCGCCCGTCCGGTCTCCCCAGATCTGCAGCTGTTCGATAGCCGCGGCGCGAAACGTGTCGCCGGCCGCCATAACGACCTTCTTGCCGTCGTCGGCGAACTGTTTCGCGAGCTTGCCGATGGTCGTCGTTTTGCCGGTGCCGTTGACGCCCATGACCAGGATGACGTGTGGGTGGTTGGCCGGGTCGGGCGTGAGCGGTTGCGCCAGGGGCGCTAGGATCTCCGCGATGCTGTCGGCGAGGTCCTGACGTACTTCCTCAGGACTGACTTCCTTATTGAAGCGTTTCTTGGCGAGGTCGGCAGTCAGCTTGGCTGATGTCGCGACACCGATATCGGCGGCGATCAAAGCCTCCTCCAGCTCTTCCAGCGCGTCGTCATCGAGTCGCCGTTTGGTGAAGATCGCGCCGATGCTGTCGGTCAGCCGTCCGGACGAGCGAGACAGACCGGCCTTCAGCCGGGAGAACCAGCCGCCTTCGGCCATCAGGCCGCCTCGGCCAGCAAGGTGCCGTTGTCGATGCCTGTCAGGCGCGCTGTTACCAGATCCCCTTCGACCGCGTCATGGGTCAGCCGGGCCGGAGCAAACTGTTCGGTACGGCCGGCCGACGCCTGCTCCACAAGAACGGTCGCGCGCTGACCGACACGGGATCTCAGGAAGGCGTCCTGGGCCGCTTGGCCGGCGTCGCGCAGCCTTGCCGCGCGAACCTTGCGTTCGGCCTTGGCGACCTGCGGCATCTTGGCCGCCGGTGTGCCGGGTCGCGGCGAATAGGGAAAGACGTGCAGATAGGTCAGACCGCAATCGGCGACGTGGTCCAGGGTCGCCTGGAACATCGCGTCCGTTTCGGTCGGGAAACCGGCGATGAGATCGGCGCCGAATACGGCATCGGGCCGCAGACGGCGCACGAGATCGCAGAACGCGACGGCCTGCTCCGGCTGATGGCGTCGCTTCATGCGCTTCAGGATCATTGGATCGCCGGCCTGCAAGGAGAGATGCAGATGCGGCATTAAACGCGGCTCCTCGGCGATGACCCGATAGAGGGTCTCGTCGACCTCGGAGATATCCAGCGATGTCAGTCTGAGGCGCGGCAGGTCCGGCACCTGATCGAGTAGCGTCCGAACCAGATAGCCCAGGCTCTGCGTCCCGGGCATATCGCTGCCCCATCCGGTGATGTCGACGCCGGTCAGCACGACCTCGCGATAGCCGCGTTCGACGAGCAGTCTGACCTCATCGACAACGCGGCCAGCGGGCACGCTGCGGTTGTTGCCGCGGCCAAAGGGAATGATGCAGAACGTGCAGCGGTGATCGCAGCCGTTCTGGATTTCGACGAACGCGCGCACACGGTCGTTGAAGCTGGGCACCAGATGCGCCGCCGTCTCTCGAACCGCCATGATATCGGTGACGTGGATGGCCGGGCCGTCGTCCTTCGCCCAGGTTCCGGGCTGCAGCTTTTCGATGTTGCCGACCACCCGGTCGACCTCCGGCAGGTCGGCCCAGGCTTGCGGATCGATTTGTGCGGCGCAGCCGGTGACGACAATGGTGGCGTCCGGGCGTTCGCGCCGTGCCTTGCGGATTTGCTGACGCGCCTGGCGCTCGGCCTCGGCGGTCACCGCGCAGGTATTGACGACCACGAGGTCGTCGCGGCCGGCGGCTTCCGCGTGGCCGCGAATGACACCGGACTCATAGGTGTTCAAGCGGCAGCCGAAGGTCAGGACGTCCGTCATCTCAGGCCGTCAGATGGGGCGCCATGACGCCGTGAAAGGAGAATGCGACGGTGCCCGCCATCAAGACATGGCCGTCGTCTTCGCGCCAGGTGATGGTGAGCGGGCCACCATCCAGGTTGATCGTGGTTTGCCGACCCGCCAGGCCACGCCGGTTCGCCGCGACGCCTGTCGCGCAAGCCGCCGAGCCGCAGGCCTGAGTCTGGCCAGCACCGCGTTCCCAGACCCTCAGGCGCAGCTGGTTGTCGCCCGTGACCTGGGCAAAGCTGACATTGGCGCCTTCTGGAAACACGGAATGGCGTTCCAGCGCGGCGCCGACGGCGGGAACATCGATTGCCTCGGCATCGTCGACGAAGAAGACCATGTGCGGATTGCCCATGTTGACGGCAACAGCCTGCCCGGGCGCGGGATCGCCGAGGTCGATGGCCAAGGTATCCATGTCGCTTGCGAGCGGAATGTCCCGCCACGCGAGATTGGCTGGTCCCATATCGACACTGATACCGGCCTCGCTCAACCGGCACGGCAGTACCCCGGCTACGGTTTCGATTTCGGCGCTGTCGCGACCGTCCTCGTCCATCAAAAGATGCGCGACGCAGCGGGTGCCATTGCCACAGGCCTCCGCGTCACTGCCATCCGGGTTCCAGATCCGCATGAAGGCGTCGGCCTTGTCCGACGGCTCTATGCGCAGAAGCTGGTCAAAGCCGATGCCGGTATGGCGGTCGCCGATGCGCCGGATCGCCTCACGCGACAGCTCGTGGACGTGCTCGCGCGCGTCGACAATGACGAAGTCGTTGCCGAGACCATGCATCTTGATGAAGTCGAGACCGCTCATGGCCGGTATATAGGTGCTAGATGAGGCGAAAGTCCACCAATCGGCGCTTTTCGGCGCAAACCCGCTATAGTGGTTCTAACCGAGAAAAACAGGGAAAACTGCGGTGACCACCTTCGATCGTTTGCCGGTCCTGGAACGCCGGCGCATTCAGGCCGAAGTCATCAAACCAATCTACGAGGCCATGGTGAGCCGTATCGGCGAGGATACGGCGCGCGAAATCCTTGGTGGCGCTATCAAAAACGCCGCCATTGCCGAAGGACGCCGGTTCGCCGAGCGCGATGGCGAGGAAGGCGGTCTGCAGGGTTTTGTCGACATGCAACACCTGTGGGAGGCGGACGGCGCGCTAGAAACCGAAGTCGTCGAGCATACCGACACGACCTATGCCTACAAGGTCAACCGATGCCGCTATGCGGAGATGTACCGCGACATGGGCATGGCCGATATCGGTTTCCTGCTGTCATGCAACCGCGACGGCACGTTCTGCGAGGGATACGATCCCAACCTCAAGCTGACCCGCAAGCAGACCTTGATGCAGGGTGACGACCACTGCGATTTTCATTACCGGCTTCACGAGGAGCGCTGAGCCTCACAGGCAGCGGAGAACAGACCCTTGAACGATCGGCTACCATTTTGGCAGCGTCTTTTGATCACCATCTTGGTGATGCTGCTCAGCAGTTATGTGGCTGGCCTCGTATGTCAGTTCATTTTCGGGTTCGCCATTCCCAGCTACATCGCCGGCGCCATCGGCGGTCTGGCAAGCCTTCCGACCTGGGATTTCCTCAAGCGAATTCGCCCCTCCGGCAAACGGTAACGCGATTAGAATTCACCGGCGGCGATCAACCGAATACCAGCTTGATAGCCCACGGGATGTAGACGGAGATCAAGATTACCGCGATCACGTTCAGCAGGACGCCGGCCCTGACCATCTGCAAGATCGATATGGCGCCGCTGCTGTAGACAATGGCGTTGGGCGGCGTCGCGACCGGCAGC
>JBCCIS010000109.1 GCA_039028155.1 Pseudomonadota bacterium | reverse complement strand
TCCGCGCGCAAGGTCATCGACACAACATCCGACCCGGCGCCCGGTTCGGACATGGCGAGCGCGCCGACATGCTCGCCCGAGCACAGCTTCGGCAGATAGGCCGCCTTCTGGTCGGGGGTGCCGTTGCGGTTGATCTGGTTGACGCAGAGATTGGAGTGGGCGCCATAGCTCAGCGCCGTCGAGGCGGACGCCCGCGCGATCTCCTCTATGGCGACCACATGGGCCAGATAGGTCATGCCAGAGCCGCCGTGGTCGGGATCGGCCGTGATGCCCAGAAGGCCAAGCGCGCCCAGGTCGGGCCAAAGATCACGGGCGAAGGTGTTGGTATCGTCGATCTCAGTGGCCCGCGGCGCCAGCTTGTCCTGAGCCCAGCGATGGACGACGTCGCGCAGGGCCTCGACCTCCTCGCCCAACGCGAATTCCATGGAGGCGCGAAACACGTCAGCTCTCCCCGCCGAGTCTAGGCTGTCGCTTCTTCAACGACACCGAGCTCCTCGATCATCTTCTCGCGCATGACGAACTTTTGCGGCTTGCCGGTCACGGTCATCGGTAGCGCGTCGACGAAACGAATGATGCTTGGGATCTTGAAATGAGCGATCTGGTCCTGACAGAACGCGCGGATATCGTCTTCCGTCGCCGTCTCGTCGGGCAACAGAATGATCCACGCGCACACTTCCTCACCCAGCTTGTGGTGGGGAACGCCGAAGACCTGGACCTGTTGGATTTTGGGGTGGCGATAGAGAAACTCCTCGATCTCGCGCGGGTAGATGTTCTCACCGCCGCGAATGATCATGTCCTTCACCCGCCCGACGATGTTGCAATAACCTTCATCGTCGACCGTCGCCTCGTCACCGGTACGCATCCAGCCGTCATCGACGATGGCCTCGCGGGTGCGCTCTTCGTCGTCCCAATAACCCCTCATGACCGAATAACCATGCACCCACAATTCGCCAGGCTGGTTGAGCGGCAACGTCTCACCGGCCTCGTCGACCACCTTGACCGTGACATGAGGGTGAGCGCGCCCCACGGTCGAGACGCGTTTTTCGATGGGATCGTCGGTCGCGCTTTGCAGCGATACCGGGCTGGTCTCCGTCATGCCGTAGGCGATGGTCACCTCGCTCATGTGCATGTCGGACACGACCTTTTTCATGACCTCGATCGGACATGGCGAACCCGCCATGATACCGGTTCTGAGCGACGACAGATCGAGGTCGGCAAAACCCGGCGCCTCGAGCATGGCGACAAACATGGTGGGCACGCCGTAAAGGCCCGTACACCGCTCCTCGGCGATCGTCGTCAGCGTCGAGACGGGCTCGAACGCCTCGGCGGGGAAAACCATGCATGCGCCCTTGGTGACGCATCCCAGCGTACCCATGACCATACCGAAGCAGTGATAGAGCGGCACCGGAATGCACAGCCGGTCGACCTCGGTGAACTCGATCGCGCGCACCGTAAAGTGCGCGTTGTTGAGGATGTTGAAGTGGGTCAGCGTGGCGCCCTTCGGCATGCCGGTCGTGCCGCTGGTGAACTGGATGTTGATGGGATCGTCCGGCTTTAGGGACGCGGAGATCGCGTCCAACGCGCCCTTGTCGGCATCCCGGCCCCGCGCCACCACGTCATCGAAGCTCAACATGCCGGGCGAGATCTCATCGCCCATGCGCATGATGATCTTGAGCGCCGGCAGTTTCGCGGCATCGAGCGCGCAGGGCTCGGCATCGGCAAGTTCCGGCGCCAATTTGTTCAACATGCCGAGGTAGTCGGATGACTTGAAAACGGCTGCCGTCACCAGCGCCTTGCAGCCAACCTTGTTCAGTGCGAACTCCAGCTCCGAAAGCCGGTAGGCCGGGTTGATGTTGACCAGGATCAGACCGATGCGCGCCGTCGCAAACTGGGTCAACAGCCACTCGTAACGATTGGGCGACCAGATGCCAATGCGATCACCCCTCTCAAGGCCCAGCGCCAGAAGGCCGGCAGCCAGGCGATCGACCTCCTGGGCGAGTTGGTTATAGGTGAGCCGCTTGTCTTGCTCGCGGAACACTGCGGCCTCGCGATCACCAAACCGTGCGACGGTGTCGGCGAAGACGTCGGGGATCGTTGCCTCGCGAAGTGGCTCGCTCGTATCGCCGGCAACACACGACATTCCGTCAAGCGGCATCATGCCTCAATCGGCCTCCCGTCCTTCCTGATCTTGTTGCCCCGATCCCGCCAAGTATATAGGCGCGGCTGGCCATAAACCATGGCTCCGCCGGGTTCACAATCCCGTGGCGGATCGCGACCCGCTCTAGGCCTCGCGGAAGAACTTGGGCCGACCTTTGACGGGGTCCAGCAACGACCAGTCTCCCTGCGGTACGTCGTAGCCTTGGGGGAAAGGCGCCCGCTCTTCGATGCCGAGCGACGCCATCACACGTTCATCGCTGTAATAGCTTGTCAGCGTGGCGGCGGTGATGATCTGGACAGCGGGCGAGCCGGATGCGGCGAATGCGGCCGCGACACCGGCTCTGTCCTTGTCGTCGAGTACGCTGAATGATGCACCGTGGGTGGTCATCGCCATCCGGTCGAGGGTTTCGAGAGCGTCTGCGATACGCGTCTCTTCGGTTGTCGTCGCGGTCAGGATGCGCCCGAAAATGGCGGGGTCGTCCGCGCCTGGAACGCCGTAGTCGACGCTAGCTGGGATCATCTGGCCGACGAGCAGACGAAGCGTCGTGGATTGTTCGTCCGTGAGGCCGCTGTCGCGTTGCCGTGCTTTCGTGCGGTCTGTCATGCTCCGGCTTCTATCCTTGCAGCGGCGTAACTGTCATACGCGCTGACTTTAGCAGTTCTAGGGAGCCTTGAAATGGCAATGGCCAGGGCGCTGCTCACCCCAGCCATTGTCCACTATCGGGTCGACGTGGGCCGGTCCGAACCCAGAGGGAACGAACCGGCCAACGCCAAGAAAGGCGGTGTCAGCGTTTCAAGAACTCCAACTCCCGCTTGTCTTCCACGTCAGGCGACGGGAAGTCACGCTGGAGCGTGTGGAAGACGCCCCAGACCATCATCAGCAGGATCACCGCAATCGGCAATCCGGCGACGATGGACGCGGTTTGAAGCGCGCCCAGGCCACCTGCCAACAACAGCACACCGGCGACGACACCGGACGTGATGCCCCAGAACAGCCGGAACTTGATCGGCGGATGCTCGTCACCCATGGACAGCATGGTGCACATGACGAGGGTGCCGGAGTCCGACGACGTCACGAACCACGATATCAGCAGCACCGTCGTCAGAATGGTGATCGGCGTGACCAGGCTTGAAACGCCAAAGCCCTCGATAGTCCTGAACACACCACTGGCGTAGTCCGAATTGACCGCATCGACGACGCCGGCACCATTGAACAGGTCGACGCCATAGGCTGCACCGCCGAACACGCCCATCCACAACACGACGACCGTGGTCGGCACCAGCAGAACGCAGAAGCAGAACTGCCGAATCGTGCGACCCTTGGAGATACGCGCAATGAACAAGCCGACAAACGGACACCAAGCGATCCACCATCCCCAATAGAAGATGGTCCACCAGCTCTGCCATTGACGGTCAACTTCATTGTCGATCCAGAAACCCATCGGGATGACGTTCCACAGGTAATCGCCTGCACCGGAGATCACCATGCCGAGAATGAAGGCGGTCGGTCCCAGGATCAGGAACAACAACAGCAGCACCAGACTGGCCCAGACATTGACCTCGCTGAGGATACGCACGCCTTTGCCGACACCGGAAACGGCCGAGGCCGTGCCCATGATGGTGATGGCGCCGATCAGGATCAGATGATTGGTTGTCGTGTTCGACATCCAGCCGAGATCCTCCAAGCCGGCGGCAATCGGCGCGACACCCAGACCAAGCGATGTCGCCAGGCCGAAGATCGTGCCGAACACGCCGATCAGGTCAACGACATGTCCCCACGGACCATAGACCCGGTGTTTCAGAACCGGGTAGAGAGCCGCGCGCAGCGAAAGGGGCAATCCCTTGCGATACGAGAAATAGGCCAGCGACAAACCGCTGGCTTGGCTTGGCGGGGTTCGGGGCGCCCAGCGGGACGGCAATCCGGCGCTTGGGCTTCGGGGCATCCGCCTCTCGCTGGCCGAGCCCGAGCTGCTCCGCACCCAGCTCCGCGCGCTTGCGCGGGCTGCCGCCAGCGGGCCGCTCTCGGTCATGCTGCCATTTGTAACCCTGCCCGAAGAGCTTGATGCCGCTCGGGCCTATCTCGACGCGGCTTGCGATGCGCTGGCTGTCGAGGGCTATGTGCATGCGCGCCCGCAGCTGGGTGTGATGATCGAGACGCCAGCCGAGATCCTCCAAGCCGGCGGCAATCGGCGCGACACCCAGACCAAGCGATGTCGCCAGGCCGAAGATCGTGCCG
>JBCCIS010000108.1 GCA_039028155.1 Pseudomonadota bacterium | reverse complement strand
GACGATGCGCGCGGTTTGCATCCAACTGGTGATGCCGATAACCGCCACCATCAAGATAAAGATGCCGGTCTCCGGCCCGAAACTGGTGCGCAAGGTGTCGCGGAACAACAGAATGATGACGAGCAGCAGCGGCAGGATCGGTAAGGCGAGAAAGAGATCGGTCAGCCGCATGAGCGGCCCGTCCAACCGCGACGAGAAGCCGGCGAGCACGCCGATCAGCGTGCCCAGCACCAACGAGATCAACATGGCGACGACGCCGACCGCAAGCGAAACCCGCCCGCCCTCAAGCACCTGCGCCAAAAGGTCGCGACCCAGGTTGTCGGTGCCGAAGGGGTGGTCCAGCGTCGGGCCCTGGTTAGCGATACGCGGGTCGAGCCTCTGCGCGTCGACATCGTGAATTGAGGGCCCGACGACCACGGCCAGCACGATCAGGCCAAGAACGACGACGCCGAGCAGCGCGCCCTTGTGGTGGCGGAACTGCAGCCACACGTCCATCCACTGCGAGCGATGGGGGCGCGTCGCCTCAGACGCCGCTGTGTTGTCGACCGTGCTCACCGCGTGTCCCCCTTCCAACCCTCAGTCATAGCGCACCCTCGGATCAAGCACGCCATAAGCGACATCGGCCACCAGATTGAACAAGACGATGAGCACCGCGAAGATGAAGGTCAGCGTCTGGACCAGCGGGATGTCCGCGCCCTGAATGGCAATGATCAGGAGCTGGCCGATACCGTTCACGCGGAAGATCTGTTCGGTGATGATCGCCCCGCTGAAGACCGTGGGGATACCCAGCGCGATCAAGGTGACGACCGGGATCAGGCTGTTGCGCAGCACATGGACTAACAAGACGACCCGCTCGCCCATGCCCTTGGCGCGCGCGGTCCGCACGTAGTCGAGGTTGAGATTGTCCAACATCGACGAGCGCATGAAACGGCTCAACTGCGCGGCGTTGAACAGGGCCAGCACCATGACTGGCATGAAGAGCTGACGCACCTGTTCGACCAAGGTCGACCAGTTGGTGACCTCTAAGGTGGTGTCATAAATCGACGGGAACCAGTCGAGATGCACGCTGAAGATGACGATGGCCAACAACCCGGTGAAGAAGGTCGGCACCGAAAAGCCGATCATCGAAACGAAGGTGCCAACCTGATCGAACCAGGAGTATTGACGGTAAGCGGAAATGATCCCGATCGGGATCGCGATCAGGATACCGACCAGATACGACAGGCCTACCACCCACATGGTTTGCGGCAACCGCTCCATGATAAGGTCGACGACCGGACTTCGCGTCGCCCACGACCGCACCCGCAACCGGGCGTCGGAGTCACCAACCGTGATGCCGGTTGCCTCCTCTAGCAGGTTGAGCGGTTCGTTGATGAAGAACTGCTCGGCCCATTTCACGTAGCGGATATGAAACGGCTGTCCCAGGCCGAGCGACTCGCGGATCTGCTCACGCACCTCCGGCGGGATCGTCAGCGGCAGATTGCCGGTCGGGTCATTGGGCGCCAGGTCGAGAATCGCAAAGACGATGAAGCTTATCGCGATCAGCGTCGGGATCGCGAACAGCAACCGGCGTACGATGTATCTGAACATGGATGCTTATCGGACCGAAGAACCGGAGCGGTCTGCGAGCCCTGAGCCCGCAAACCGCTCCCATCGGTCACCTAATGCAGCAAACCGATGCCCCCCAAACTACTCAGCACGACTCCAGTCAGCGACGTTCCAAAGTTCTGAATCCCAGGAGTTCATACGTACGCCATCCAACGTCGTCGAATGGGCGGACACGTCGCCGCGCCAGATCAACGGGATCATCCAATAGTTCTGGACGATCATGTCGTTCATCTCACGCGCCAGCGCGGCCCTGTCTTCTAGCGAGCCGGTCTGGGCCATCTGGTTGACCAGGGCGTCGTAATCGCCCGAGCACGAACGCTGGATGTTGTTGCCCAGCCACGAATTGCTGGGTCCCGGGATCTCGTTGCACGCCCAGTTCGCCATGTACTTCTCGGGATCCGTGCCGTCGAAGTTGTTGGTGTACATTTCGATGTCGGCATAAAACTTGTTGTACGTGTCGGGACTCGCCGGATCGCCGCCGAAGAAGACCGCCGCGTCGATGTTCCGAAGCTCGGTCTCGACCCCAATATCTTCCCACATCTGCTTGATCAGCGCCTGCGTGCCCTGACGCACCGAGTTGGTTGACGTCTGATAGAGGATCGAAAGACGCACGCCGTCCTTCTCGCGGATGCCGTCGCTGCCGCGTGCCCAGCCGGCGTCGTCCAGGATCTTGTTGGCCTGGTCGACGTCCTGGGTCAGGCATTCGTTGTTGGCATCGGACGCATAAATCGCCGGCGCCGGTAGGACATTGCAGCCGGGCTGTCCGGCGGCGCCGTAACCAACGTCGACCAGAACCTGACGGTCGATAGCCAGCGACAACGCACGTGCCACCGCCGGGTCGGTCAGGAACGGATGCGGATTGGTGCCATCCAAATAGACGGATCGATCGTCACCCAAAGCCGGATCGGGATTGGTCTGATTGACCATCAGACGTTCAACCGATGTACCGAACGACGTCACGATCACGCCTTTGCCGGCCTGCGCCATCTGGTCGAGGATTTCCGGCTCGACCTGCAGGTTCCAGGCGTAGTCGTATTCGCCGGTTTCCAAAACCGCGCGCGCGGCCGAGGCTGCATCGCCGCCGCCCTTAAACACGACTGACGAAAAGGCCGGTTTGGCGGGATCGCGATAATTCTCGTTGGCCTCCAATGTCACGACGTCATTGGCGCGAAACTCGGTGACCTTGAACGGGCCTGTACCGATCGGCGCGAAGTTCTGATCCGTGCATTCCTGCGCCTTGACGCCCAAGCAGTCGGCAAACTGGGCCTTTTGAATGACCGGCGCCGTTGAGCCGACGAACGGGCCGTAAGGAAACGGCTTCGGCACGGAGAATGTGATCTTCACCGTATGGTCATCGACCGCCTCGATCGAGGCCACGTCCGTGAAGTAGGACAACGCATTGCAGCCCGCATCCGGGTCCAGGCAATAGTCGCCGGAGAAGACAACGTCGTGAGCGGTCAGCGGCGTGCCATCCGACCACACGATGTCGGGATTGAGTTTCCAGGTGATGCTCTTCAGGTCTTCCGAGACGCCGCCGTTCTCGACGGTCGGAATCTCGGTGACGAGAACCGGCACCATGTTGCCGCTTTCGTCATAGTGCGCCAGTGGCTCCAGCACGAGCGACGCGGCTTCGATATCTTTTGTGCCGCCCGACAGGAACGGATTCATGGTCGACGCCGCCTGCCAATAGAGAATGTTGAGCTGGCCGTCGCTGCCCCGCTCCGCCAAAGCCGGGCTTGCCAGAAGGGCCGTTGCCGCGGCCGTCAGGATGATCGTTCGGAGTCTTCGCATGATGCTCTCCCCACTGTTGTTGTTTTGCCCCGGTCAGACAGTACGTCTGACCTTGTGATCCACCAGCGTGAGAGAGATCTGTGTCTCCTTGCACATCATCCGCTAGCGGCACCAAACCATTGTGCAACCGGTAGCCGCATGTCGACAACGACTCATTCGGCGAGGTGGCAGGCGACCTGGTGGCCCGCTCGCAATTCGCGCCATGCCGGTTCTTCGTCCGCGCACCGTGCGACAGCGATCGGACATCGCGTGCGGAACGGACAACCCGATGGCGGGTTCGCCGCGTTCGGTACGTCGCCCGACAAGATCGTTCGCCGTCGTTCGGCTTCCTGAACAGGGTTGGGAATCGGCACCGCCGACAGCAACGCCTGCGTATAGGGATGCAACGGTTCGCCATAGACTTTGTCGCTGGGACCAAGCTCCATGATCTTGCCCAGATACATGATGGCCACACGGTCGGCCATGTGGCGGATCATGCTGAGGTCGTGCGAGATGAAGAGATAGGTCAGGCCCAGTTTCTGCTGAAGATCTTCCAAGAGATTGACGACTTGCGCCTGAATAGAAACATCCAGCGCGGCGATAGGCTCGTCGCAGACGATGAACTCCGGGTTGAGCGCGAGCGCCCGCGCAATGCCGATGCGCTGGCGCTGGCCGCCCGAAAACTCATGCGGATAACGGTTGGCATGGCTCGGGTTGAGGCCGACCGCATCGAGAAGTTCTTGGACCCGCTGCTGCTTGGTCTGCCCACCCGACAGCCCATGTTCCTGCAACGGCTCGGCAACAATGCTGCCGACGGTCATGCGCGGGTTGAGGCTTGCCTGCGGGTCCTGGAATATCATCTGCATGCGCGGACGCATACGCCGCAGTCTTTCGCCAGAGAGTTTGGTCAGGTCCTGACCGGCGAACACCACCCTGCCTTCAGTCGCGCGATAGAGTTGGAGAATTAGGCGCCCGGTCGTCGACTTGCCGCAACCGCTTTCGCCCGCCAGCGCCAGCGTCTCTCGTTTGTAGATGTCGAAGTTAAGACCGTCGACGGCTTTGATGGCGCCAACCTGGCGGCGCAGGATGCCCTGCAGGATGGGAAAGTGCATGCGCAGGTTCTCGACCTGCACCAGGGCTTCGGCCTCAGTACTCATAGCGTGG
>JBCCIS010000107.1 GCA_039028155.1 Pseudomonadota bacterium | reverse complement strand
GCCGTGGGGCGGCATTCCATCGTTCGGGACGGTGCCGCGCTCCCACCGATTCGTCGACAGCGGAGCGGGGTGGGCGGCGGTGGGCCGGGGTGAGGGGCCCGAGTCGCGTTCGTGCCGCCGCGAGCCGAATCGGAAACGCCGGGTGAGGGGATGAGGACCGCAGATCGGGTGTAGGGAGTGCGCTCGCTTTGCGGGGAGCGCCGCATCCGCTAGGTCTTCGCGGCTCGGACCCGAAAGCGCTGCGGTCGCGGCGTGCGGACGTCACGAAAGCTTGAACGGGATGCGCCGAGCCGGGGAAATACGATTCGACAATGACCTTTTCGACATGAAAAGTCTCTTCGGTAAACACCGCCACGGCCACGATGATGACAAGCAGGACCGGCGCGCCCCATTTCACGATAGACCAGCGCATCATCGCCTACACATGCTTGTCGAACCAGGACAGGATATCGGCTGGCTGTCTGCCGATGAAATCGTAGGCGGCGAAGCGGTTCTTTTCGATCTCCAACCAGCGCATCTCTTTTTCCACGGTCAGTTCGTCAAAGTAGGCTTGGACCATGTCCAGATTGGTCCAAGGATCCTTCTTGTTCTGGACCAGCAGAGTCGGCACGACGATCTTTGCGGCGTCGGGAAGAAAGCATCTGTCATTGAGATCGAAGCCAAGCCGGCTCGTCGTCACCTTCGCGCCGGCACGTTGCAAAAAGCCGGGCATGCCCAAAGCATCGACAAAATAGGTGTAAAGGAGGGGCTGAACCGCGATCAACGCCTTGACGTTGGCATAGTTCTGCAGACCGTTTTCCATGCCGTACGCGTAGGTTGTCGCGGCGGCGCCCATGCAGATGCTCAAAAGACCGACACGCGCGTCCTGAAACTCCGCGCGGCCGCTGGTGATGTAGTCGACGGCCGCGATCACGTCTTTCGCTTCCTCCGGGCCCCAACTGATCCAGGGGTTGGGGCCGACATCGCTCTCGCCGTGACCGCGAAAGTCGTACATCAAGACCGAATAGCCGCTATCAGCCAGGTACTTGGCCTGGCGGAGGAAGCTGATGTTCTTCTTCCACGGCTTGATCAGGCCCTTGCCGTCCGGGCAGTAGCCAGCCCGGTTGCACTGCACGCCGAAATGGCTTTGCACAATGACCTTTTCGGTTCCACCGTTGATCAGCCAGCCGCGCAAGGTGACGCCGTCGCTGCTCTTGAACGCGACGTTCTCGTAATCCAGCCCGTAGCTAGCGGGATCGTCGAACAGCGGTGACTGGTTCGACTTCACCATCATGTCCGAAATCATTCGGCCGAACATTTCGCTCGTCCCCTTCTAACAGCGGGCCGCCTTAGGCCCTGGTTGCCTCAGCACTTGGTATCAGCATGGTGGCGAGCTGATCGAGAAAGTCCTGCCGCCTGTCTTGACCCATCATGGTGGTCAGCATCTCGGCATCGCTACCGGTTGGATTGTGAATGGGCATGTCGGAGGTCGCGCATGCGTACACACGGTCCGCGACCTCTTGCGGGTCGGCAAGGCTGCCGCCCTCGTTTGCCATCTGCTCGCCGACGGCGGTGATCTGGTTGCGAACCCGGTTGGACCAGGTAGCAAGCTGCTCGTCACCGTAGTCGAGCCTTTTATCGGTGCTCTGGTCGAACCGTGTTGTCGGATAGGCGCCCGGGGCAACGGAGTAGATCCGGATGCCGAGCGGTTCGTATTCCAACGCCATTCCCTCCGTCAGGCCGATCATGGCGTGTTTCGATGCTGAGTAAACGGCATTGCCGGGTAACCCAATATGGCCGGCCATCGACGTGACGTTGATGATGGCGCCCGTTCCGGCCTCACGCATGGCCGGCAGGGCGGCGCGCATCACGTTCATCGGTCCGAAAACATTGGTCTCGAACATCGACCGGACATCCGCATCGCTCGCCTGTTCAAAGAGGCCGAAGCCACCGTAACCGGCATTGTTCACGACGACGTCGATCCTGCCGAACTTGTAGCGCCCATCATTGAAAGCCTTGGCGATGGAGTCGCGGTCGGTGACATCAAGCTTGAGAACCTGCATGCGGTCACTGTCATTGAACTCTGTCTCCCTTTCAGGCGAGCGCATCGTGGCGATGACGTTCCACCCCTCTCGCATGAACGTTTGGGCGATCAGTCTTCCGAAACCGCTGGAGCAGCCAGTGATGAGGACGGTCTGGGTCATGGTGCGTTGCCTGTCTGAGTTTACAATATTACCTTTCTTGTAAGAATGTACTTAACATTTCGACACATCTTGTCAAGTGGTCAGGCGCCAAATATGGTCTGACGGTCTGGGCTTCCGGGCGAGGGTCCCTGTTGGAATCGGATTAAATGACGGAAACAGAAGAGAAAATCATCAAAGCGGCAATCGCGGTGTTCGTGCGCTTTGGCGCCAAAAAAACGACAATGGCCGACATCGCCGAGACCGCGGAAGTGTCCCGTCAGACCGTTTACGCCCTCTTCGGCGACAAGGACGGCATGATCGTCGCGTCGATCCGGTACGTCACAGACAGGTCTCTCTCCGCCGCCCGATCGAAACTTGCCGGTGCTCCCTCCCTGTCAGAACAGCTCGACATCTACTTTGCCGAGACCGTGACCAAATCGTTCGAACTGCTTCAGACATCGGGCGACGCCGACGACCTGATCAGCGGTCACAACAAGGCTGGGAAAGCCGAAATTGAACGCTCACACCAGCGTCATAAGGAGCTCGTGTCCGAACTGCTGGCCCCCCATGACGCGGCATTCATGAAGGCTGGACAATCCTATCTCGAGCTTTCCAATTACGTCGTCACGGTCGCCATGGCACTGAAGTACGGTGCAGCCGACAGGGCGGAGTTCGACGCTCTCTTGCTGTCACTCAAAAACTCGGTGCTGTGCCTGGCGGGTTCCAACGAACCCTAGACATCTCACGAACTATAGCGGGGAGCCGTCCTTGCGGGTGAAGTCGCCGCCCTGGGCGCGCTTCAGGATCTTCATATCGATGTCAGAATAGTAACCGTCATCGTCGGCGTTGCGGGTGCCGATTTCCAGATAGACGACCGGTTCGTCGGCCTTGTTAACAAGATGATGGCCGTTCGACACACCAGCTGGAAAACCCGCGCACATGCCGGGTGCCAGGTCTGTCTCGCCGTCATCGGTGACAAGTGTTGCCGTGCCGGACAACACATAGACGAACTCGTCTTCAAGGCTATGCCAATGGCGCTGCGACGACCAGGCGCCCGGCGGCAGGGTCATGTAGTTGACACCGAAATCGTTCAGGCCAAACAGATCGCCCAGCACCTGGCGCTGGCGTTCACGACACGGCTGGTCATAGGGCGTCGGGTAACCACTGCCGGTCTTGACCGGCAATGTCGTGGCATCGACGGCGACGGGTTTCTTCTCTGACATCGGGATCTCCTGACTGCTGGAGCGGCGGCAGTCGGTGGCGAACGATAGCGTGCTTGTTAGGCGTACTCAATGACGCCTGGTTTCAGGCGGCTTCGGCGCCGTAGTATAGCGTCGCCTTGTGGGTGGCTTCGGCGAAGAACAGCCAGCGTTCCATCAGAACGCCGGCATAACCGGACGCGACGGCCAACAGGCAGGCGATAACGTCTAGAACCGGCGGCAGGATCAGCGACAGCAACACCAGAACGATCGGGATTGCATAGGCCAGCACCACCGTCAGACGCCGCAGCTTGTCGGCGTGTTTTCGCGCGATCTGGAAACCCATCTCGCGCTGGACGTAGTTGGGCGCGGTGTGCGGCGGCTCCAGCGCGCGCACATGGCCGAATTTGCCCAGCCCGGTCGCGCTGCCCGCGCTGCTTTCCGGCGCCTTGCGGTCGAGCGACCGCCAGCCTTCGACACGGATCAGCCCCGCCAGCAAAAGCGCGATAACGGTGACGATCTTGAACACGTTGATCGCCGCCCATTCGCTGCCGGCCGCGCTCACGATCAAGGTCAGAACCAGCGTGCCGGTGGCAAGCGCGGCGCTCAAGAAGATCGCCGGCGTCCAGGCGGAGTGCCAGCGTGGAATGGTCTTGAGCGAACAGTAGATCATCGCCGTCGACCACAAGGTCACGACCGCCATCAAGGCCATGATGACGCCGATCACGCCCCACGGTCCGTCGACCGCGCCATGGAAGAGCCAACCATAGGCGAAGACGAGTATCGGGATGAATGTCAGGAGCGCCATGACGCCTTCACGCGACAGCCACGACGACCGCCACTGGGTGAGCGCTCGCCAAGCCCGTTCAGGATGTCCCAGATGGAACGTCGACGAAACCAGACCGCCGATGACCAGCAGCACGCCGACGCCCAGAACCGCGATACCCAGACCCGGTGACGGCGCGATCAAGCCTGCCGGCACGGTCAGACCGACCACGAACAAAAGACCGTAGCCGGCGCCCGATAACGTCGTGAAGACGATGATGGATAGTGCGGGATGCACGGCGCGTCAGGCCGAGAGCTTGCGGTCGAGCCAGCCCAGGAAACCGCCGACCTCCGGTTCGGCCTCCAGCGCCCGGGCCGCACCTGTTTCCTTGCGCGGGCGCGGCGGCAGATACTTGTTGGTCGGCCGGCATCCGGCTTCGGGCATCAGGTCGAAACCGCCGCGCTCGGCGACCAGCTTCGAGACATCGGAACCGGGATCGGCGAGGTCGCCGAAGTGGCGGGCGCTGACCGGGCACGCCTTGACGCAGGCCGGTTGCCGGTCGGCTTCGTCCAGGTTGTCGTTATAGATGCGGTCGACGCACAGCGTGCACTTCTTCATGACGCCGTCATCGACATCCATCTCCCGCGCGCCATAGGGACAGGCCCAGGCGCATAGGCCGCAGCCGATGCAGCGATCCTCGTCGACCAGCACGATGCCGTCTTCGACGCGCTTATAGGACGCGCCTGTGGGGCAAACGGGAACGCACGGCGCGTCGGCGCAATGCAGGCACGAACGCGGGAAGTGCACGGTGCGCCCCGAAGCCCCCTCGCCCGCTTCGAAGCCATGAATGCGATTGAGCCAGG
>JBCCIS010000106.1 GCA_039028155.1 Pseudomonadota bacterium | reverse complement strand
TCATTCCGGTCATCGTCGCGCTGTTCTTTTGGGACAGCCAGATGGCGCGCTGGCTCGCCTTCCTGCTGTTCGTCCTGGCGGCCGTGACCGACTTCGCCGACGGTTGGATCGCCCGACGGTTTCAGGTTGCCTCGCCACTTGGCCGGCTGTTCGATCCGATCGCCGACAAACTTCTGGTCGGCGCGCTGATCGTCACGCTGGTGTGGACCGGCGACGCGCCCCTGGTGCCGGCGATCCTGATCATCTGCCGCGAACTCCTGGTCTCCGGCCTGCGCGAATACCTCTCCGAACATGGCGTCGCGCTGCCGGTAACGCGCCTGGCCAAGTGGAAGACCACGGTCCAGATGGTGGCGCTGGGTTTGTTGATCCTGGGACCCGGCGGCCCCACGTTTGGCGAGGTCGTGGACACCTATGTGATCGGCCAGGTTCTGTTCTGGGTTGCCGCCATTCTGACGCTGATCACCGGCTGGGTTTATCTGCGCTCAGGCCTCAAACGGCCGGCGGTCGCCGACCCGGAGGTCCAGGACACGACCTCGACGACAACGGCTTCGTAGCCAGGACGGCCAACGGATGAGACGCTCTTCATGGCGCAACTGACCGACGATTGTTTTGCCCACGGCCGCGAGCTCATGACCATGGCCGAGGCGTTGGCCTTGATCGAAGAGCTGGCAACGCCGCTGAGCGAGCCGGAGGACGTGGCACTGGCCGACGCCACAGGCCGCATTCTGGCTGACAACGTGACATCGACGATGGATGTTCCGCCTCATGACAACTCGGCCGTCGACGGTTACGCGGTTTTTCACGACGACCTGAACCCCGATGGCGAAACCATCCTGCCGATCGGCGGGCGCGCCGCGGCCGGCCACCCGTTGGACCGACCCGCCCAACGCGGCGAGGCGATCCGCATCTTCACCGGTGCACCGATGCCCGACGGTCCCGACACCGTCATGATGCAGGAGGATACGCGCGAAGACGGCGACCGGGTCGTCTTGATGCCGGGCATCAAACCCGGCGCCAACCGCCGCCATGCCGGCGAGGACGTCACGGCAGGCTCGCGCATTCTGGCCAAGGGCGAACGACTCAGGCCGCAAGACGTTGGCCTCGCCGCCTCGGTCGGCGTCGCGCATTTGTGTTGCTACCGGCCGCTGGACGTCGCCGTGTTCTCGACCGGCGATGAGGTGACAGAGCCCGGCATGCCCTTGGCGAAAGGCGCCATCTACGACGCCAACCGCTACGCCGTCGCCGGGTTGCTGCGCGGGTTGGGGTGCCGGGTCACCGATCTGGGTATCCTCGCCGATCGAGGACCTGAGACCGAGAGCGCCCTTGCCGAAGCCGCCGCCAGCCACGACGTCTTGCTGACATCCGGCGGCGTCTCGGTCGGCGAGGAAGACCACATCCGCGCGACGATCGAGAACCTCGGCACCCTGTATGCCTGGCACATGGCGATCAAACCGGGCCGGCCGCTGATGCTGGGTCAGTTGAACCAGACGCCGTTCGTTGGCCTGCCCGGCAACCCGGCCGCGGCGATCGTCACGTTCCTGCGTTTCGGCCGGCCACTCATTCTGCGCCTGGCCGGCGCCACCGCCGTCGACCCGCTGCTGTTCGAGGTGCGCGCCGCATTCGGCCGCAAGAAGAAAGCGAACCGGCGCGAGTTCGTCCGGGTTCGCCTGACACGCGCCGACGATGGTCAGCTAGAGGCCCACGCCTTTCCGCGCGAAGGCGCCGGCATCATGAGTTCCCTGGTCGAGACCGACGGTCTGGCCGAACTGCCCGAGGACATGACCCGACTGGAACCGGGCACCATGATTGACGTTCTGCCTTTCAGTGAGGTCATCGGATGAAGCTTCTGTATTTTGCCTGGCTGCGCCAGCGCATCGGCATCCCGGGCGAGGAAATCACCTTGCCCGACGACGTCGGCACCGCCGGCGAGTTGCTCGAATGGCTGCGTGGGCGCGGCGACAGCTATGCCGAGGCCCTGGCCGACCCGGCCATCGTGCGCATCGCCGTCAACCAGAGCTATGCGCAGCCCGGCGATCCCGTTTGCGACAACGACGAGGTCGCACTGTTCCCGCCGGTGACCGGCGGTTGAGGCGGGTATGATCCGGGTCCAGGCAGAAGACTTCGATCCCGGCGCGGAGATCGCCGCGCTGACCGACGGCAAGACGTCGATTGGCGGCGTCGCGAGTTTTATCGGCCTGGTGCGCGATGTCGCCGACGGCGAGCACGTTTCTGCCATGACGCTGGAACACTATCCCGGCATGACCGAGCGCCAGCTTGAAGAGGTTGAGCGCGAGGCGCATAGCCGCTGGCCGCTCGACGCCAGTCTGATCATCCACCGCTATGGCCGGCTGGAACCGGGCGATCGCATCGTCCTGGTCGTCACCGCATCGGCACACCGGCAAGCAGCACTCGACTCCTGCGCCTTTCTGATCGACTGGCTGAAGACCAAGGCGCCGTTTTGGAAAGTCGAGGACACCGACACCGGCGAACGCTGGGTCGAGGCGCGCACCAGCGATGACGAGGCGGCCGCGCGCTGGCAACAGAATGATGGCAGTGGCCGAGCCGGCGGCTAACGGTCAGCCCAGGCTCATCGCCTGTGACGTCGATGGCGTCCTGGTTCATGGCATGACGGATGGCCGTTACGACTGGCAGGAAGCGCTCGCGCGCGACTTCGGCGTCAAACAGGAGGACGTCGCGGCGTTCTTCCGCGACGACTGGGATGCCTGCATCCTGGGTGAAGCGGACCTACGCGACGTGCTGCCGCCCTATCTGGAGCGCTGGGGTTATGGCGGCACCGCGGACGACTTTCTGGCCTTCTGGTTCGCCAACGACAGCAATCTCGATCACGACCTGGTCGAGGAGATCAGCGGTTTGCGCTCGCACAGCCGTATCGTCCTGGCAACCAATCAGGATCGCCATCGTGCGGCGTTTCTCTGGGACGAGATGGGTCTGAGCAGCCGCTTCGACCGCATGTTCGCGTCATCGTCCATGGGCGTACGCAAACCGGACACGCAATTCTGGAGAATTATCACGGACGAAATGGGTGAGGTCGCCGGACCGGAGGTCCTGTTGATCGATGACAGCCAGAGGAATGTCGAGGCGGCGCGCCAGTTCGGCTGGCAGGCCATACACTATCGCGATCGTTCTGATCTCGACAGATTGCTGGGACCGGCATCGGCCTGCGCTTCTTCGTGAACCAGATCCACAAAAGCCCGGAGATAACGTCGCTGGCGTAACGTGTCGGGACGCCATGCAAGGGCCAGATCCGCGCTCGGTAGAGGATTGGCCGACGACACCGGCCGGTAGACCACGCCCGCCAAGCCAAGCCTACTGACACCGTGCGGCACCAGCGCAACACCGATGCCGCCGGCGACAAGCGAGACGATCGTCTGCATCTGATTGGCCTCTTGAACGATGTCCGGCACGAACCCCGCGCCCAGACAGGCCTCCAACAAGCGCCCATGCAGGCCGGGACCCAGTCGCGAAGGCGGCGTGACGAAACCTTCACCGGCGAGCGCGGCAAGCTCGACGATCGGCTCTTCGGCCAGTCGATGCTGTTCCGGCAAGGCGACGACAAACGGCTCGCACAGCGCGGTCTCCACCGTCAGGCCGGCCGCGCCGAAGACAGGGGGCCGCAGAAGACCGACATGGCACTGGCCGCTATCCAACGCGTCCACCTGTTGCGCGGTCGTCATTTCCAGCAGATCAATCGCGATCTCGGGAAGCTTGTCGCGAAACCGGTGCAACACGCGCGGCAGCAGGTCATAGCCCGCGCTCATGACGAAACACACGCTCAGATGGCCGACCGCGCCCTCACCTGCCTTCTTGACGCTACGCAGCATCCGCTCGTGCTGGGCAAGCAGGGGGCGCGCCTGATCGAGCAAGAGCCGCCCGGCTTCCGTCAACGTGACCGATCGACTGGTCCGCACAAACAACCGTGCGCCAAGACCGTCCTCCAGCCGCGCTATCGCCTGACTCAGCGGCGGCTGCGCCATGCCAAGGCGCCGCGCGGCCTGGCTGAAGCTCTTCGCTTCGGCGACAGCGCAAAACTGACGAAGCTGCCGGATATCGCCATTCATATTGTTATAATATCAAATATGACCATGAAATATATGATTTATATATCTATGTCCTATCCTTGCAGCGCCGGATCGGGATCGTGGGAAGCAAGGACGTGATGATCGAAGGCTGGGTCGATCCTTCGCTGACGCGTGTGAAGGAGGCCTTTGAAGCAAACCTGGACCTGGGATTGGAACAAGGTGCCGCGTTCAGCGTCGTCGCAGATGGCCGTGTTGTCGTCGACCTGTGGGGTGGCTTCGCCGATGCCGCAGCTGAACGCCCCTGGCGGCGCGATACCATCGTCACGGTTCAGTCGGTGACCAAGGGGATCGTGGCGTTGGCGGTCGCCATGCTGGTCGACCGCGGCAAGCTCGACTATGACGCACCGGTCGCGACCTGGTGGCCCGAGTTTGCGGCAGGTGACAAGCAATCCATCACGCTCGGCCAGATCATGTCGCACCAGGCCGGGCTCAACACGGTGCGCGAGGACCTGGCGCTCGACGACCTCTATCACGGCGACCGTTTTGTGCGCTGCCTGGAGGCCATGGAGCCGATCTATCCGCCTGGATCCATGTGCGTCTACCACGCCCTCTCGTACGGCTATCTGGCGGGCGAGATCATCCGCCTGGTCGATGGCCGCAGCGTCGGTCGCTATATCGCCGAGGAGATCGCCTCACCTCTAGACGCCTCGATCTTTCTGGGGCTGTCCGAGGCGCACGACCATCGGGCCGCCGAGATCATCGCCGGGCCTGGTGCCGATGACGTGATGGAGGAGGCGACGCGCAGCGACCTCACCCGCGGCTACGTCAATCCCCGGGTGCGGCCGACCGAACCCAACACGCGCGCCTGGCGGGCGGCCGAAGTGCCGGCCGGTAGCGCCAATGCCGACGCTCTGTCACTCGCGCGCTTGTATGGTGCGCTGGCGCTGGGAGGAACGCTCGATAGTGTTTGCCTGGTCAGACCGGCAACACTCGCCCTGGCGACAGCCGAACGCTTCGACGGTACTGAGGCGGGTTTCGGCTGGCCCATGCGCTATGGCGCCGGCTTCATGCTGAACAAGGACGAGGTGTTCGGCCCGCACCGGGACGCCTTCGGGCATTCAGGCTGGGGCGGTTACGTCGCCTATGCGGATCCGGCAAACCGGCTTGGC
>JBCCIS010000105.1 GCA_039028155.1 Pseudomonadota bacterium | reverse complement strand
GTCTGGCGCTGTCACGCGACCGGATCGACGACCAGCATGCGTTTACGTCGGAAAGTCTCGCCGACCGCTGGGAGACGGCGGAAGCCCAGGAAGGCATCCGCTGTTTCTTCGACGGCGAGAAACCGTCGTGGTCGCGTAAGCCGCGCGACACATAGGCTTAGAACCCCTCTCCCCAGTGAGGGAGAGGGTTGCGCAGGCTTGGTCGCGTTAGCGGCCTAGCCGAAGCTGGGTGAGGGGGAAGGCGCTTCCGTCTGACGAACCTGACTTCTTTGCGCGCTGGCGCGCGCGACCCCTCACCCCGGCCCTCTCCCTCAAGGGGAGAGGGAGGTCATGTTGTTTGCGTCAGCCCTTACGGCCCTCGATCGCCTCGAGCGTTTGAGTAATGGTGTCGCGGGCGCGGATCATGTCGTCGGTGGTGCCGGACATGAAGATGCGGCCGGATGCGCCCATCATCTGGACGTCATTGATGATCGCTTCCGGCGCGGCCCGTTCGGCTTCGTTCGCCGCGACGCAGGCGAAGAGGGCGGGCGCCATTTCGTAGACCAGAAGCGAAGTGCCCGGAACCAGAATCGAGGCGTCGCGGGTCCGGTTCAGGATGATCGCGTGCTGGTCGGCGATATCCTCGATGATGTCGTGGAACAGGATGGTCGGCGCCAGTTGATCCGCCGCCTTTGCGCCGATACCGTCCAGGATGGCCTGGCCAGCTTCGGCTAGCGCCGCCTCGTCCTCGGCATGCAGTTCCAGAAGCCCGAACTGGCGTTCGGTGAACAGGATGCCCGGCTCCATGTCGGGCGCTGCCTTCAAGGCCAGATCGATGATCCGGTGGATCGACAACGCCGGCGAGACCTCGATGATCAGGCTGTGCTCCCGCTCGAACGGCGGGTAGCCGCGCGCGCGTGTGGGCGAGCTCAGATAAGCCGCGAACTGAGGCTGCAGATCGTGGATCGGCAGATAGACTCGTAGCTCGGTCATCGACACCTCGCCCGATTTGACGGAGACGGGGACGGTGAGCGGGGCGTCACTTACCGGTGGAGTCGAAGTACTTGCCGAGGTCGGCGTGGGGCCGCGGAATGACGTGGACGGAGACCATCTCGCCAACCTGGTTGGCGGTTTCCGCGCCTGCTTCGGTCGCCGCCTTGACGGCGCCGACATCGCCCTTGATGACAACCGCGACAAGTCCGTCGCCGACTTCCTCACGCGCCACGATGGTGACGTTCGCCGCTTTGACCATGGCGTCCGCAGCGGCGAGCGCCGCAACGAAGCCTTTGGTCTCGATCATTCCAATCGCCTGGTTCGACATGGGATTTCCTTCCTTCTGAGGTGCGGCCTTGCGGCCGGATGTAGCCCGCTTGGCTGTGCCGGCGGGTGAACGTTTGCGGGTGGCGGTTCGGGCCATGGCCTTAGCCGCCTTCTTCGTCGATCGAGCCGATGATCAGCGCGTCGACCGGCGCCTTGGTGCCGGTGAAGTAACCGGCGGCGACGGAGCCTTGCGTGACCAGCACCGCCTCGCCGTCGGCGCAGCCGAGCGGATCGAAGGCGACCAGCGTGCCGCCGCCGTCGGTCTCGACCTCCAGCAGGCCGCCATTGGGCAGTGTCTCGACATGTTTGGAGGACCAGACCCGGCCCTTCACGCGACCACGGATCATGACGATGTCCTTTCGATGGTGACGCCGCGTCGGCGTAGTTCGTCCTTGGCAAGCGGCGTGAAACGCACACGCTTGCTCACCCGGACCGTTGTGAGACCGGGCGGCAGCTTGCCGACGTCACGCTCGGTGACGACGCCCCGGTCGAAATGCGGTGTGGTGTCGCCCGCCTGGCTTGGCGCGGTGGGCGCGTTGGTTTGCGGGGGCACGCCCAGACGGAACCGGTGGCGGCCGGCCTCGATCTCGGCGCGTGCCTTGGGATCGGTGGCAAGCGCCATGAGGCGCTTGACGAAGGCATCCAGATCTTTGTCAGACGCGATCGCGACGGACTCTTCGCGTATGCTGGCATCGGCGGGTTTGTCGCCCATCTCGGCGCGCACCTTGGCCAGTTCCTCGACTAAGAGTTCGCGGATGACGCCTCTGAGTTCCTCGACCAACGCCCCGCTCCCTATGCCGCGCCCTGTAGTTCGAGCGCGCGGGTCGCGGCCTCGTGGGCGGCGCGGATCTCCGCTTCGCGTCCGGCGAGATAAAGGCGGCCGTTGGCGCCGATCATGCGGTAGTCGATCACCTTAATGTTGGCTTCCTTCTCCGCCTCGTTGCAGGCGAGGATCGCGTAGGACGCGGGCTGGCATTCGAGCAAGAAGAGCGAGTCGCCGCCCAGGATCATCGAACCCAGCTTGTTGCGGTTGATCAGGAAGGCGTGCTGCCGGTCGACCCGCGACACGATGTTGGAGCCCAGGATCTTCGGCGGCGTCGCGTCTTCGGGCCGCGCTTCGAGCGCATCCAAAACGGCCTGCGCGCCCGCGCGGACTTCGGCGGGCGACTTGGCATGAAACTCCAGGTAACCGAACTGGCGTTCGACTACCAGGATGCCGGCCTTCACATCGGCGCCCTTCAGCGCCACATCGGTCAGCGCCTCGATATCCAGGCCCGGCGCGATCTCGATGATCTGGGCGGCCATGTTGCGGCGCGGCAAATGGCCGCGCATCCAGGTCGCGATATAGGCGAGCGTCTGGGGCTGCAGCTGGTCGATGAAGATGAAGGATCTGAGATCGGCCATGGCGGGGTTACGTCTTGAGCGCCGCGCGAAGTTCTTCGGCGATCAGTCGCCGCAATTCCTCACGCATGCTCGCATCGATAGCAGCCGAGGCTGGCTGCGGCGTGCGTGGCGCCATGGAGAGACCGGGCACGCCGTCGGACGGCGCCTGCTGCAACGGTCCGTCAAGCTGCTGGCCTAGGCCATGATAGTCGCCCATGACCTCGTCGGCCGCGGTGTTGTGGGCCAGCCGCGTCCAATGGATCAGATGTTGCGGGCCGATATTCTCGCCGATCGAGCTCCGGCCGAAGAAGCCGGTGCCGATGGTGAAGGTGGGGGCCAGGTTGGTGTCGAAACCGGCCGCGCCCTGGCTACACGGCGCGTTGACGACGACGCGGTAGCTCTCGACCGCCGAGGCGTAGGCGAGCGTGACCGTCGGATCGGTGGCGTGGATCGCGGCGGAATGGCCGGCGCCGGTCAAACGCAAGAGCGCGCGCGCCTGGGCCAGCGCCTGGCTGCGGCTGGACGCCACGTGATAGGCCAGCACCGGGCAGAGCTTTTCCTTCGAGAGCGGCTCTTCGATGCCGATCTGGGTGATCGGCGCGACCAGGATCTTGGTCTTGCCCGGCACCTTGATGCCGCACTCGCCCGCGATCCAGGTGGCGTCGCGGCCGATGGCCTCGATGTTGAATCCGCGATCATGGAAGAGGTAGGTGCGCAGCCGGTCGACCTCGTCGTCGGAGCAGATGTAGGCGCCCGCCTGCTGCAGCGCGCGGCGCAGGCGCTGGTCGACGTCGTCGAGTGTGATCAGCGTCGACTCGTTCGTACAGAGAACCGAGTTGTCGAAGCTCTTGGAGGCGACGATGCGCTTGGCCGCCATGTCGAGATCGGCGCTTGAATCGACATAGACCGGCGCGTTGCCGGGTCCGACGCCGATCGCCGGATTGGACGAGGAATAGGCCGCGCGCACCATGGCGGTGCCGCCGGTCGCCAGGATGACATCGGTCTTGGGCGAGGCCATGAACTCTTCGATCAGCGGCACGGTTGGATCTTCGATAATCTGAATGACACCGTCCGGCGCGCCGGCGGCTGCCGCCGCGTCCACCAGGACCCGGCAGGCTTCGACGCACGACTTGCGGGCTGCTGGGTGCGGGCTGAAGACGATGGCGTTGCGTGTCATCAACGCCATGATGGTCTTGAAGTTCAGCGTCGCGATCGGATTGGTCGACGGGGCCAGCGCGAAGACGACGCCGGCGGGACGCGGGATCTCGACGATCTTGCGCGCTTCGTCAATGCGCGGGCTGACATAGTCCTGGTCGCGGTAGAAGTCGACGAGGGCGTGCGATGTCAGTTCGTTCTTAAGCTTCTTGTGGGCGGCGACGCCGAAGCCGGTCTCCTCGACCGCCAATTCGGCAAAGCGTCCGGCGTTGGCAAACGCCGCGTCGGCGACGGCGTCGACGATCTTCATGACGGCGTCGCGGTCGTAGCGCAGGAAGACCTGGGAGGCCCAGCCGGCGCGCTCCAGCATCAGGTTGGCGCGTCCGGTCATCGCCGCCTTGCTACCGGAGATGTCGACCAGCGTGCGCACCTGCGCGTCCACTAGGCGATCCTCCGCTGGCCGCCCATGATTTCCTGGCGGGCCAAGCCGATGGCGATCTCGCAACGGCGTAGCAGGTCCTCGCATTCGGCCTGGGTCATCAGGATCCCAGGCTTGAACTGAAGAACCCGCGGGTCGAGGGTCGAGAAGATCGCCCAGACGCCGTTCTCATAGAGATGTTTCATCACCGGCTTGGCGCCTTGTTCATGGTTGAACTCAAGGCCCATGACGACGCCGTGCTGGCGGATGCCGACGAAGAAGTCGGGATAGAGGTCCTGGATCTGGTTGAGGCCCTGGCGCATGTAGTCGGAGACGTAACGCACCATGGTGCGGACCTCCGGTCGCTGCAGGATCTCAAGCGTCTTCATGGCGACGATGCAGCCGAGTTCCGCGCCGCCCGCCGTCGACATGTGGGCGAAGCCGTCGATCTTGAGCCAGCCGGCGCAGCGCTCCGACGCGACGCAGCATGAGATCGGGTAGAGGCCGCCGGTGATGCCCTTGCCGGTCACCAGGATGTCGGGCTCGACGCCGTAGCGCGTGATGCCCCACATGTCGCCCGTGCGCATCAGGCCGGTCTGCACCTCGTCGGCGATGTAGAAGGCGTCGTAGCGCTCGCAGAGCTGTTTCACCCCCGGCAAGTAGCCTTCACGGGGCATGGGAAAGCCGTAGGTCGCCGGGATCGTCTCCATCAGCACGGCGGCGACGTCACGGCCTTTCAGCGCGTCCTCCATGGCGTTCAGGTCGTTGAACGGCACCTGGATGAACTCGCCCTCGGTATCCTCCGACAGGAAGATTTTTGTGAACCGTTCGGCGCCGGCCTTGACCGAAAGACCGCTATGGCCGTGGTAGGCATTGATGATCGAGACGATCTTGCGTTTCTGGGCGGCGTGGCGCGCGGACTTGATGGCAAGCTCGATGGCTTCCGCGCCGCCGGCGCCGTACATCGTGTACTTGAGGTCACCGGGCGTGCACAGCGCCAGCGCCTCGGCCAGCGCCGTTCTGGCGAGCGCCGGAAAATGATGGTTGCCCATGTCGAAGCGCGCGGTGCCGGCCTTCAGCACCTCGACCAGTTCAGGATGGCGGTGGCCCAGGTTATAGGTGCCGCCGTTCAGATGGACGTCGATCAGCCGACGTCCGTCCATGTCGAAGAGGTAGTAGCCCTCGCGCCGATCGATCACCAGATCGACGCCCATATCCTGCCAGTCCTGCGTCTTGCGCGGGTTCCAGTAGGTCCGCGACCTCTCTAGAAATTCG
>JBCCIS010000104.1 GCA_039028155.1 Pseudomonadota bacterium | reverse complement strand
CAGGGCGAGTTCTTTGCGCTTCTCGGCCCTAGCGGTTCCGGCAAGACAACCTTGTTGCGCATCATTGCCGGGCTGGAGATGCCGGACGAAGGTTCCGTCTTCATCAACGGTCAGGACGTGACGGCACTGCCGCCCTATTCGCGCGGCGTCGGTATGGTGTTCCAGAACTTCCTCCTGTTCCCGCACAAGAAGGTCGGCGAGAACGTCGTCTTTCCACTGCGCATGCAGGGCCGCAGCAAGGCCGAGCAGGACGAGCGGCTGGCCTGGGCGCTGGATCTACTCAGACTTGACGGCCTGGCCGACCGTTATCCCCATCAACTTTCCGGCGGCCAGCAGCAACGTGTCGCATTGGCCCGCGGCCTGATCGCGCGCCCGGCCTTGCTTTTGTTGGACGAGCCGCTCGCCAATCTCGATCGCGAACTCAGGAAGGAGATGGAAGTCGAGGTGCGCCGCTACCAAGTCGAACTCGACATCCCCTTCATCTATGTCACGCACAATCAGGAAGAAGCGCTGACAATGAGCGACCGCATCGCCGTCATGAGCGAAGGGCGGTTCGAGCAGGTCGCCCCGAAACTAGAGGTCTATACCCACCCGACCAGCCGTTTCGTCGCCGGGTTTGTCGGACACTCCAATCGTATGGCGGGCACCTTGCGTTCGGGCGAGGGCGGCATGGCGGCGATCGATTGGAACGGCGTGACGCTCAACGTGCCGCGTCCGAACGGTCTTGCGGACGGGACCGAGGTCGAGTGTTTCGTCAAGTGCGAGAAGATGCGCATCGTCCGACCGGGCATGACGCCGGTACCGGAGCCAGCGAACAAGCTGAGCGGCACGCTGCGCGACATCATCTTCAAGGGTACGACGGCCGATTATCTGGTCGGCTTGGAGAATGGCGCTGAGCTGATGGTGAGCGAGGCGTCGCAGGATATCGATATCGCCCGCGACAAGCCGGTCGAGGTGACATGGCCGGTCGCCGACGGCGTCTGCTTCGCGGCGGAAGGCTGAGCTTCATGGCGACAGCGACAGGCGGCATGGGCAGACGGCTGGGACCCGAAGGCCGTTTCCTCCTGATGGCCTTGCCGGGCGCGCTTTTCATCATCTTCTTCCTGCTCTTGCCGATCCTCTCCATTTTCGTTTTCAGCTTCTGGCGCACCGAGAGCTACACGCTGATCGCCGACTGGAATCTCGACAACTACGGCGTCCTGTTCGGCCAAGGCACCTACATGACGTTCCTGATCAGAACGTTCATCACGGCGGTGCTGGTGTCGCTGTTCTGCCTCGTCTACGCATGGCCGATCGCCTACTTCATCGCCAAGCACGGCGACCGCTACAGGCTGCTCTTGATCCTGGCACTCGCCGCGCCCTTCTTCACCGGCATCATCCTGCGCGTGACCGGCATTCAAAGCGTCATGGGCCCGGTCGGCGTGGTCAATCTGACGTTGATGGAATTCGGTCTTCCGCCGGTTGAGTTCATCATGTTCACCCAGACGGCGGTCGGCATCGGCATCGTCTATCTGTTCATTCCGTTCATGGTGACGGCGATCTATCTGTCGTTGTTGAACTTCGACTTCGAGCTTCTAGAGGTCGCGAAGATCAACGGCGCCAAGCCGTGGCGCGCGTTCATCGAGATTACGTGGCCGCTGAACTGGATCGGCACGGTCATCGGCCTTGTCCTGGTCTTCGTGCCGGCGATGGCCGAGTCCATCACCTCGCGTTTCCTGGGCGGGCCAAACGCCGCTTCCTTCGGGCAGATCCTGGGCCTGCAGTTCGGCGAGACCGGCACATGGGCGCTGGGCTCGGCGATGGGCGTCCTGCTGTTCATCGTCTCGTCAGCCGTCCTGTTTGCCATGTGGCTGACGGTGAACCTGCAGCGCAGCGGTTTCACCGGCAAGGAGGGCTGAGGTCATGGGACGCCAGGCCACCGGGCGGGTCATGTTCAAGGGCAGTGCCGGACTGCTGCTGGCGAGCCTCTATGCCTTTCTCTATGCACCGATCATCTATGTCATCTACACGTCCTTCAACAAGGACCTGATCTGGCCGTTCCCGCCGCAGTGGACGTTTAGCGCCTATACGGGCCTTGCCAAGGAAAGCACCTATCACGAAGCGCTCTGGAACAGCCTGCTGCTGGGTGTCGGCAGCGCCGTCATGTGTACGGTGTTGGCGACCATGGGCAGTATCAGCATCCTGAAGTATCGCTCGCGCTGGCGCGGCCTGATCGCGGTTGCCTACCTGGCGCCTTTGTTCATTGCCGACCTGCTGGTCGGCATTTCCAGCCTGCTGTTCAATCGTCAGGTCCTGGATCTGCCCGGCAACATGGTTTCGGCCATGATCGCCAACGCTGTCCACGGCACGTCTTTCGCTTTCTTGATCATGCTCGCCCAATTGGCGCGCTACGACTGGCGTCTCGATGACGCCGCCATGGTGTTCGGCGCCAAACCGATCCGCTGCTTTTGGGAGGTCACGCTGCCGATTATCTGGCCGGCCATGCTGGGCGCCTTCATCATCAGCTTCATCCTGGCGTTCAACAATCTCGAGATCTCGTTCTACAACCTCGGCGCCATTCCGACATTGCCGACGCTTGCCTGGGGATCGCTCCGTTTCGGTCTGGACGCCGAACTCTACGCGCTAGCGGCGCTGGTCAACGGCGTCGTGCTGCTTGTCTTCACCGTCATGTATCTGTTGATGCGATACCGCATCGTCAGCTTTGGCCATCGTGAGTAACCGTCGACCGACCGCGCAACGAACCTGCTGCGGCGGTCGTATTGAAGGAGAGTGGGTATGAGTTTCGAGGGCAAGGTCGCGCTGGTTGCCGGCGCTGGCGGCGGTATGGGCTTGGCGATCGCCAGCGATCTGATCCGCGAGGGCGCCCATGTCACCATGGTCGACCTGAAGGATGAGCCCAACGACGTGCCGGATGGGCCGGGCACGGCGCTATACCTTCAAGGTGATGTGACGGACGAAACGTTCGTGAAGAGCGTCATCGACCAGACTGTCGAGGCCCACGGCAAGCTCGATCATCTGGTTAACACGACGGGCGTCCTGTGGTTCGACCGCGACAAGTCCTGCACCGTCATGGATATGGACGTCTGGGACCGTGTCATGGCGATCAACGTCAAGTCGTTTGCGCTGACCGTGCGGCATGCGATCCCGGTGATGAAGAGCAATGGCGGCGGCTCCATGGTGCACTTCGCCTCGACCGACGCCTTGCGCGGCGACAGCCAGCCCCAGGACGCCTATGGTTGTTCAAAGGCCGCGGTGGTCAGGCTATCGAAGTCGATTGCGGTGCAGTTCGCCCGCGACGGCATTCGCTCCAACACAATCCTGCCTGGCCCGGTCCACACGCCGATGCAGGCGCGCTGGGACGACAAGCCGGATGTCCAGGCGGCCATTGCCGACCATATACCGCTGGGCCGGATTGGCACCGCCCAGGACATGGCGAATGCCTGCCTGTTTCTGCTCTCCGACCACGCCGCCTATGTGACGGGCACCGAGCTCATCGTTGATGGCGGCCTGACGGCAACCCCCTGAACCCATTGACCGGGTGGGCCGGTCGCCGTAACGATTCGTGGCGATCGGACCAGGAGAGTCGTCATGAAGACCACGCCGCTGCATGACCGTTTCGGAGTTGATGTCCACGATGTCGACCTGCGCCAGGTGACCGCCACGTCCGGCTATCCTGAGATCAGACGGGCATTCGAGGCACACTCCCTCCTGCTGTTTCGCAACCAGGACCTGGATGACGCCAGTCACCTGTCCTTCGGTGAGCTGTTCGGCCCGATTGAGAACCGCTCGAAAGGCAAGATTGTCGAACCGCGCATGTCGACGGTGACCAACGTGCGTGCGGACGATACGGTCGCGCCGGAACAGGACAAACAGGTTCTGAACCTGAAGGCGAACCAGTTGTGGCATACCGACAGCACCTTCTTGCCGGTGCCGGCGCTCGCCAACATCATCACCGCCCGTGTCGTGCCGTCGAAGGGTGGCGAGACCGAATTGGCCTCAACCCGCGCGGCCTGGCAAGACATGCCCGAGGCGCTAAAGACGCAGGTGCGCGACAAGGTCCTGCATCACCGTTACGCCCATTCGCGCGCCAAGGTGTCGTCGGATCTGGCGGACCAGGCGCTCTTCACCATGTGGCGGGATCAGACATGGCGGGCGCTATGGCGCAATCCCGTCAACGGTGAGGACGCGCTCTATATCGCCTCTCATGCCTTCGCGGTGGAAGGGCTGGGCGATGCCGAGGGCGAGGCGCTGATCGCCGAGCTGATCGATTGGTGCACCCAGGATACCTACGTCTATACGCACCGCTGGCAGCCCGGCGACGTGCTGATTTGGGACGAGCGCGCGACGCTTCATCGCGGCATGCCCTGGCCCTATGAGGAGCCGCGCACCCTGGCGAGCATCTGCATATCGGCACGTGACGTGGACGGCCTCGACGACGTACGACCGGCCGCATAAGGACCTGTCTTTCTAAGGTATGGCGTCGAGCGCGGCTTTTAGCTGCGCGACGATGCCTTTCTTGCCGGGGGCAAAGCTCTCGTCGAACAGCGCCGTACCGATGGTCATACCGTCGACGCCGAGTTCGGCCATCAGCCGCGTCTGCTCAGGTCCCCTGATGCTGCCGGCGACAATCAACTCGCCGGGATTCAGGGCATCGCGGGCCGCGCGCACCAGGTCCACAGGGTCCGCATCGGTCGCGCGGTAGGCCAGCAAGTCAACGCCGGCCGCACCCTTCGCCATGAAGTCGCGGCAATGGACCGCTATGTCGTCTGGCGTGCCACCAAGGTCGGTCGGATGGCCCGTGGGGAAACCGGCAAACGGGTAGTACGCGATTGCCGTTCCGTCAATGACCTGGTTGATGGCCGTGATATCGCTGCCGCCAAGCAATCGGTCGATACCCAGATCGACGGCGGTTTGCGCCGATGACAGGCAGTCCTCGGGCGTTTCGCTGACGACTTCAAAGTAGCTTGTCGCGCCGGCTTCGCGAATGCCGTCGGCAAGTGCGTGCATCGTCTCCTTGGGCACGCCGACATCCTTGAAACCGATATGGCGAACACCCAACGACGCGATGGAATCAAGCACGTCCATGCAATCCGGCACGGTCTTGTCGTCGCGTGTCAGCATAAAAATCAGGTCCACGGTCCGCCCCTCGCTCACAGTCGTTCAGCGTAGGGCAATCAGTGTAGAAGCGGCCGCGCGAGACGTCATCGGCCTTTTTCGATTTCGAAAACTCGCTATACTTCCGCGCCTCCGAAACGATCGATACGGCCCATGTCCGATCCCCAACATCCCATCGCCGTCACCATGGGCGATCCCGCCGGTATCGGGCCGGAGATCATCGCCAAGGTATTTGCCGAACCGGAGTTTGGGCCGCCCGCGGTTGTCTATGGTGATCCGGGGATCATGCGGCGCGTGGTCAACCATCTTGCCATTCCCGTCGATGTTCGCGAGATCAAAGCACCCGCCGACGCGCGACCGCAGCCGGGATCTGTCGACGTCATTGCCGTGTCGGACCTGGGCGATGACTTTGCCATTGGTAAGGTCGACGCGCGCGCTGGCGAAGCCGCCTATCACTACATCACCGAAGCGATTGCGGCGGCCATGAAGGGCGATGTGTGCGCTATCGCCACAGCGCCCATCAACAAGGAGTCGTTGAAGCTGGCCGGTGTGCCCTATCCCGGTCATACGGAGATGCTGGCCGACCATTCAGGCGCCAGCGACTACGCGATGATGCTGTTCAACAACGAGCTGCGCGTCATCCTCGTCACCATT
>JBCCIS010000103.1 GCA_039028155.1 Pseudomonadota bacterium | reverse complement strand
TAGGCTTCATAGTCCGCGACATACGACGCGACGGCCTTTTCCGCGGCGGCGTGGAACCTGTCGAGCTTGCCGGCCTCCGGTGCCGGCACAATGAGGGGCTTGGCTTTTGTCCGGATGACGTGATCCGGCGTCACCGTGCCCTGCTGGCCATAACGCGCGAGGTCCTTGCCGCCGACATAATCGCGGATCGCCTTCGACGTCCTGAAGTCGAAGATCAACGGTTTGCCGTCATGGGTCGTCATGCCGCGCAGGATGGGGGCGACATCGCTGGCCGACGCGGCCTGTGCCGGCAGACGTCTCTGCGCGAAGCTCTTCTTGGCGCCCGCGCGCGCGCGCTTTTCGGCCTCGGTCACGGCGCGGATCATGCGCTGATAGGCCTCTTTGGCCGTGGCGCCAAAGGTGAAGATGCCGTGTTTGAGGAGGATCAGGCCTTCGACGTCCTCATCCTGGCGGAACACCGCAAGCGCCTTCTTGGAGAGGTCGAAGCCCGGCATGATGTAAGGGACATAGCCGAAGCGGTCGCCCCAGAGCTCGCGGCAGATAGCCTCGCCGTCCTTCAGATCGGTCAGCGCAAGCACCGCGTTCGAATGGGTGTGGTCGATGAACTTGTGCGGCAGAAAGGCGTGCAGCAGCGTTTCGACCGACGGGTTGGGGGACGACGCGTCCAGCAGGTTGACCCGCTGGGCATTCACCATCGCCTCGTCGGATAGTTTTTTGAGCCCGACCATCTTCTGTAGGGGACCCAGACGCACGGCGGGCAGGCCGGCGGGCTCGATATCGCCCATGTCCCAGCCCGATCCCTTGACGCAGAGAACGTCGGTCTCTTCGCCCAGATGATCGGGCATCACGGTCTTCACCGATGTGTTGCCGCCGCCATGCAGGACCAGGCGCGGCTCCTGGCCCAGAAGCCGCGAGGTGTAAACCCGCAGCGCCAGGTCCGCGTTGACGCCCTGCTTGCCGTAACGTTTGACGTAACTGGCGGCTTCCCGCTCCGACCACATGGACTTCATGGGCTATCCCCGTTCCTCGACTGCCCTTCTTTATAGCGTCCGGGGGATGTTGGTAAGGCAGAAAGGCGCTGGGCCGGGCCTAAGCGTCGCTGAGCACCCGGTAGAGCCAGATGCGGTGTTCGACCTCCGGCTCGCCCTTCGGCATGGAGTGGAAGGGATCGGAGACCTCGACCAGCTCCCAGGCACCATCTTCGACGAGCGAATCCATGGCATCGGCGTACCCGGGCGGCGGCTCGTCGTGGCGCAGCGTGAAGCTGATCAGCCCGCCCGGCTTCACGATCCGCACGAGTTCGTCCAGGCACGACGCCGGCGCGTGGCCAGGCGTGAAGACGCCGGAACTCAACACACCGTCATAGCTATCGGTCTCGTAATCCAGCGGCTCGCCCAACACGCCGACGCGGATCTCGCCATAAATGCCACGCGCCTTCGCCTTCTCCAACATGCCGGTCGACATGTCGACGGCGTCGATCGTCGTAAAACCGGCTCCGATGGCCGCCATGCCGACCGTGCCGCTGCCCGCGCCCGCATCCAGCAAACGCGCGTCATCGGCCAGATGCGAGCGGATGGCAGCGACGACAAGCTCGTGGCCGCGATAGCCAAAGTCATCGACGATCTGTTCGTCATAGGCGTCGGCCCATTGATCATAGGCCGCGCGCAGCTCTTCTTTGGACTTGGCGTTATAGATTACCGACAGATCGAGATGATCGACCATGGTGCTTAGCGCATCATGTCCGCCATCAGGCGCGCGAAGTGCTGGGTCGCCGGATCCCAGAAGGGCGACAGCACGCCGCCGTCGAAGCCGGGCGAGTTGCGCGCCATCTGCATGTTCTCGACGATCTTGAAGTCCTCGGTGTTGAGCTCGTCCCACATGTCATAGACGTCCTGGCGCTGTTTCGCGTAGGCCGGATCGGTCGCCGCGTCATCAACAAAGTACATGTGGATGTGCTCGATCGTGCGGTCCGGCGCTAGGGCATGCAGTTGGAAAATCGCCATCTGGTCGGGCCAGATCTGGATAGCGGTGGTCGGGAAAAGGTGGAAGTACCATTCGGTCTTCCGGCCGACCTCGTCGAGGCCCGGATAGAACGGCATGCCGATACCACGGCCTTCCTGGGCCTCTTTGATCAGCGACGTGTTGTGGAACCACGGGCCCTCGGTCTGGACGCCGATGCGCTCGGTGATCGGCGTGAAATCCTCCAGACGCGGATGAACGGCCGGGACATGGTAGGCGTCATAAAAGTTCTCGTAGATCAGCTTCCAATTGCCTTTGACGTCGAAGTCGAGGGTGGCCGCGTAGCGGAGCGCGCCAAAGTCATAGTCCTTCGTGCGTTGCGCGAAAGGCGCCCAGTGGTCGTCGAAGTCAGGCGCCTCGCCGGAAAGATCGACAAAGATCAGATCGTGCCAGACCGCGTGGCGCACCGGCAGCATGTCCGACGTGCCAGGTGCCGGGTCCGTGTCGTGCTTGCCACCGCCGTAGAAGTGCGGCCGCGACCTCAGCTTGCCGTCCAGGCCGTAGGCCCAGGCGTGATAGGGGCAGGTCAGCATGCGCTGGCCGCTGCATTTCTCCGGCACGATGACCGCGCCGCGATGGCGGCAGACATTGTGGAAGACCCGGATCTCGCCTGTGTTATCGCGCAGGATGACCAGCGGCATGCCGGCCATCCAGACCGGGCTGGCGTCGCCCTTCTCCGGCACGTCATGGCAGAAACCTGCGAGCATCCAGGTTCGCGCGAAGACCTTCCGGTTCTCCTCGGCGAGCCATGCGTCGCTGGTATAGCACTCGTTGGGAAGCCCCGACCCCTCCTCGGTCGCCACATCAAAGCGGCTTAAAACGTCATCGCTCAGGACGGGTTTCTGTGTCGGGACATTCATCGCAACCTCCTCAACCTCGAAGGATCCGGTTGCCCAAAATCATTCCACGAAGCAGGAGGTTGTACAACGGTTCAATAAACGCCGTGTTAGGCGGTCTCAGTCGATCGTCTCGCCGCCGTCGACGACGTGGATTGAGCCAGTGACGAAACTGGCAATATCCGAGGCCAAATAGAGGACCGGACCGGCCAGTTCGTCGACATGGGCGATGCGGTTCTGCGCCGCGCAGGTCTTGTTGAGCTCGGCGTAGCCCGCCTCGACGCTGCCGGCCATGCGGATCGCGAGGTTGCGCAGCATGTCGGTGTCGACGCCGCCGGGACAGACGGCGTTGACCCGAATGTCGGGGCCGAACTCCAGCGCGTGAGCGCGGGTCAGGTTGATGACGCCGGCCTTCGACGCGCAGTAGATCGAGCCCTTGGGCACGCCGATCAGGCCGTTGACCGAGGCGATATTGACGATATTGCCGCCGCTTTCGCGCAAGCGCGGCAGCGCATACTTCGTGACGAAAAAGAGGCCTTTGAGGTTGGTGTCGACCACCCGGTCCCACAGCGCCTCGTCGCAATCCTCCACCAGCGCGCCGCCGCCGGCGCCGGCGTTGTTGACCAGCACATCAAGCCCGCCGAGACCGGCCACGGCCGCCGCGACGATGCGCTCGCAGGCGTCGACGTCCGCCACCGACCCGGGCGCGGCGACGACCTTGTCGCCCGCCGCCAGGTCGGTAACCGCGGCATTCGTCGATTCGTCCGAACTGCCGTTGACGGCAACCCGCGCGCCTGCCCTTAGAAAGGCCTCGACGATGCCGCGGCCGATACCGCGCGTGCCACCGGTCACCAGAACCCGCTTATCCGTGAAGTCGATCTGCATATGAACCTCCCCTATCCCGATAAATCAGTATGTCGCACGCCCGCCGGAAGCGTCGAAAACGGCGCCGGTTGAGAACGAGCAATCCTCTGAACAAAGCCATGCGATCATGGCGGCGATCTCATCGGCCTTGCCCATGCGGCCCATGGGGATTCTCGAGATCATGTAGTCAATCCGGCTCTGCGGCACGCCGTCGAGTAGCGGCGTCTCCGTGATGCCGGGCGTCACCACGTTGGCGAGCACGCCGGTGTCGATGAGTTCCTTGGCGAGCGATTTGGTAAACCCGATCAGACCGGCTTTCGAGGCGCTGTAAGCGGCCGCCAGCGGGTTGCCTTCCTTGCCGGCGACCGACGCGACGTTGACGATGCGGCCCCAGCCGCCGGCGATCATCTGCGGCAAGAGCGCGCGGCACACCAGGAACTGTCCGGTCAGGTTGACGGCGATCATGCGGTCCCAGGCATCGGGATCGAATTCCCACGCCGGTCCGTCACCGCCGGCGATCCCCGCGGAATTGACCAGGATATCGATCGTGCCGGCGGTCTCGTGCGACGACCGGGCGGCCTCGGCGGTCGCGTCACGGTTCGTGATATCGACGGCGGCGGTGTGGACCACGTTGTCGCCGAGAGCCTTGGCCGCCGCTTCGACGCCCACCCGATTGGCGTCCCACAGAACAACCCGGGCGCCTGACGCCAGCAGACGCTCGGCGGTCGCGTAACCGATGCCGCTGGCAGCGCCCGTGACCACTGCCGTGTGGCCATGAAGATCAAGCTGGTTCAAAGGGTCGATCTGCCTTTCCCGCATCCAGCCTTGCTAGGCTTCCGCGATTGCTGGTCCAAGAGCCGACAGGTCCGGCGTCACGCCCAGGCCCGCGCCGCTCGGCGCGACAAGCATGCCATCCCTGGTGGCCGGCATGCCATCGGCGTTGCCGACCGTGACCCAGTTCATGAAGTCGACGGTGTGGGCGCGGTGTGCGGCCGGCGTCGAGACCATCAGGTGTGCCGTCGCGGCGGTGTTGATCGTGCTGCCGCCGGTATCCTCGATGGTGACGTTGAGACCGAGCGCGACCGCGACGTCACGCAGCAGCCGCGTCGGGCCGATACCGCCAAGCCGCGCCATCTTGAGCGTGACGCCCGACAGAACGCCCACCTCATGAGCCCGAAGCAGATCGTCGAACGAGGTCACCCCTTCGTCCAACACAAGCGGTCTTGCGCATCGGCGTGCGACCTGGACGTTGTCGGCAAGTCGCATGCACGGCTGCTCGAGAACAAAACCGATCTGGTCGACGCCGTTGGCGAACCGCAAGGCATCATCGACCCGCCACGCGCCGTTGGCGTCAGCGTAAAGCACCACGTCGTCGGGCACGGCGTCACGCACGGTGCGCAGGCGCTCGATGTCCTCCGTCGGTTGACCACCGACCTTGACCTGCAGGCGCCGGTAACCCTGGTCCACGAAGGCCGCGGCCTGGTCCGCCATGGTGGCGGGTTCCGCTTGGCTGACCGAGCGGTATAGCGGTACCGCATCGCCGTCCGCGCCACCCAACAGGTCCGAAAGAGGTCGGCCCGCCAGACGTGCCGCCAGGTCCCAGGCCGCCATGTCGATGGCTGACTTCACCGCGGGCTGACCGAACATGAGATCGTTGAGGTGGTCGGCCAGCCGCGCGGGCGCGTCAGCGCGCTGGCCCACGACCGCGGGCAGCAACCGCTTGGTACCGGCACGGATCGCCTCGGGAAACGCTTCGGCATAGAAGGCGCCAAGCGGCGCGGCCTCACCCCAGCCGATGGTGCCGTCTTCGGCCATCAGCGCCACGATTGAGCTGTCGAATCCCTCTTCCTTATGGCCGCGGCAAACATAGGGGGAATGGCAAGCCCAAAGATAAGAAGGCGTCGAAACCAAATTCGCCTGTCGGATCCCCGAGTTCCCGCTCATTCTTGTCACGACCAACACCCTTACGCATGCGATCTCCTGAGGAGAATAGAGATCGAGCAGACCCGCCACCACCAACAGCATTGCGATGGGTATGGAGCGAGGCAACAAAGCTCAGACCGATTGAGGAGTTGAGGTGGAAGTGGCTTATCGTCACTACGATAACTACACACTGGTGGCCACAAAGGACGGCAAAGTTCATTCAGGTGGAACCCCGACTTGGACCACTAATGTTGCCATGCCTTCCACCGCTAGCCGATCAGCTCAAAACAATGCAACGGGTGTTGTCAGCCTATCTTCAGCCTATCATGGATTACCAGCCACACGCCCAATCTGACGGTCAATTTGCTAAAGAGATATCACCGAGGTGAACCTTGCCCGACGATGGCCGGAGCAATCCCGCGATCAGGCGGAAGAGCGTCGATTTCCCGGACGCGTTCGGCCCTATGAGCGCCGTGAGTTGGCCGGGCGCAATCGGGTCGAAACCGATCTCGGTGAAGATCCGTCGGGAGCCGTAAGAAAAGCTGAGGCCCTCAGCCTTCAGCGCGCTCATTGCCAGTGCCTCTTTCGCTGTCCGAGAATGAGCAGCACAAAGAAGGGGATGCCGATCAGCGACGTGATCATGCCGATCGGATAAACAATTCCGGGTGTGATCGCCTTCGAGGCGATCGATGTGCCCGACAGGATGAGCGCACCACAAAGCGCGGACAGCGGCAGGAACCCGCGCTGGTCCTCGCCCACGATCATGCGCGCAATGTGCGGTCCGACCAGCCCCACGAAGGCGATGGCGCCCACGAAGGAAACCGCAACCGCCGAAAGCAGGGACACGCCTGCAAG
>JBCCIS010000102.1 GCA_039028155.1 Pseudomonadota bacterium | reverse complement strand
CTTCGCTTCTGGTCTACGAAATGGCGCCCGCCCTCTTCGCCTGCGTCGCGGCAAACGAGGCCGAGCGCGCTGCGCCGGAAGCGATCATCAATGACGTCCAGATGATGGGCGCATCCGGCCGCATCTTCATGTCCGGCACCACCGACGACATGATCCGCGCCCGCGACACCATCACGAATACGCTTGAGGCAATCGAAGGCCGCAAGGGCTGAGGCACCGCCAACCCCCTCACCCTGCCGTCTCCCCCTAAAAGGGGGCGAGGGGATGTGGCATTGGCCATACTTCCCCTCTCCCGCATGCGGGAGAGGGAGGGACCCGACGCTTAGCGTTGGGAGGATGAGGGTCAGGCGCCGTTCCGCCCGCGCGACCACGAGGGTTTTTCGCCGTCGAAGAAACAGCGGATGCCTTCCTGGGCTTCCGCCGTCTCCCAGCGGTCGGCGAGACTTTCCGACGTAAACGCATGCTGGTCGTCGATCCGGTCGCGTGACAGCGCCAGACACAGCGCCTTGGCGTCGGCGACCGCGCCGGGCGCGCAGTCCAGGAACCAGCCGACTTCCGCCTCGACCGCGTCGTCCAGACCGTCAGCGTCGACGACCTCACTGACCAGACCGAGATCGCGGGCCACCGTCGCATCAAACCGTTTGCCGTTCATAAAGATGCGGCGCGTGTTCCCCTCGCCCAGCCGCCGCACGACATAGGGACCAATATTGGCCGGGATGACGCCGAGCCGCGTTTCGGTCAGCGCGAACTTCACGTGGGCGGCGGCGATCACGATGTCGCAGACCGCCATCATGCCGATGCCACCGCCGAACGCCTGGCCGTGTACCCTTGCGATCAGCGGTTTCGGCAGGCTGTCGAGGTCGCTCAACATGCGCGCGAGTTCCAGAGATTCGGCGATCTTGCCGGCGCGGTCGCGGTCGAACTGCGCGCGCATCCAGCCGAGATCGGCGCCGGCCGAGAAGCTCTTGCCTTCACCCGCCAGTACGACGACGCGCACGGCGTCGTCGCCAGCAAGCTCATCAGCAGCCTGACGCAACTCGCCGATCATTTGGGTATTGAGCGAGTTGTGCTTGTCCGGTCGTGCCAGCCAGAGAAAGGCGACACCGCGCTTGTCAGTCTCCACGCGAATGGTTTCGAAGGTGGCCATGATTAATCTGCCTCTTTTCGATCGCCCGTCGCGGCCGATCGCCAGGGTTGATCCTTCAGGAATCGCTCGACATCCGACAGCCGCACCCGGTCGATGCCGGTATCGAAGCCCAGCGACGCCAGTCGGTCGGCCACGGGTCCCGTCGCGACGTTGCCCTTGGCACCGGGTGCATAGGGACAGCCGCCTAGCCCGCCGACCGCCGCATCGAATGTGCGCAGGCCCTTGTCGAGGCTCACCTCGATGTTGTCGAGCGCCCGGCCGCCGGTGTCGTGATAGTGGCCCGCAAGCCGGTCGGCGGGCACGACGGCGAGCACCGCGTCCAGCATGTCGGCGATGGTTTCGGGCGTGCCCCTGCCGATGGTATCGCCCAGCGAGACCTCATAGCAGCCCATGTCAACCAAACGCGCCGCGACTTCGGCCACCTGCCTGGGCGGCGTCGGGCCATCATAAGGGCAGTCGGTGACGCAGGAGACGTAGCCGCGCACGGGCACGCCATCGCCCTTCGCAGCGGCGAGCACCGACACGAAACGTTCGAGGCTCTCGGCAATGGAGCAGTTGATGTTCTTCTGGCTGAACCCCTCGGACGCCGAGGCAAAAATTGCAACCTCATCGGCGTGTGCCGCTTTGGCGCCGTCATACCCCCGCATGTTCGGCGTCAGCACCGCATAGGCCACACCCGGCTTGCGCTCGATACCGGCCATGACGTCGGCCGCGTCGGCCATCTGCGGCACCCATTTGGGACTGACGAAACTGGTTACCTCGATTTTGGAGAACCCGCAGCCGGACAGCATGTCGACCAGCCGGATTTTATCGTCGGTCGGAACGAACGCTTTCTCGTTCTGCAGACCGTCGCGCGGGCCCATTTCGAAGATTGTGACGTGTTCGCTCATGGCAGGCTTACGGGTCCGGCGTTTCCATGACCAGCAGCAGCCTGTCGGCGGCGACTTGCTCGCCTTCGCCGACCAGCACCTCGGCCACGGTCCCGTCAAAGGGCGCGCGCAGGGTGTGTTCCATCTTCATGGCCTCCATGACGACCAGCGGCTCGCCCCGGCGCACGCAGGCACCAGGCGCGACGGGCACAAGTTTGATCAGGCCGGGCATCGGCGCAAGCACCCGGTCGTCGCCGGCCATGGTCTGCTCGCCGCCATCAAGCGGGTCGGGACACGTGAAAACGTGGGTCGCACCGTCGAGAAACACGGTGATACTGAGCCCATGCTGGACAACGCGGGCGCTGACTTCTTTCCCGCCAAACACGATGACAGCTTGAACTCCGTCGACCTGCCGCACCTCGACAGCATGAGGGATCCCAGCGTGTTCAAAGCGGAGTTTGCTATCGCTGTCGCATGTCACGGGAACCGCTTCCGCCACGCCGTCTTGGCCAAACTCGACTGCCTGCCTCTCGCGCGACCACTGCCGCCAACCCGTCAGAGTCCCCCAGGGATCGACCCGGTCACGCGACTCGAACCAGCCAAGAACCGCCATCACGGCGAGCCCGTATGCAGCTGGAGGCGGCGCCGGCCGTTCAACAAAACGATCGAGGTCGCGCTCGATCAACCCAGTGTCGACCTGGCCGGCCGCGAAGCCCTCGTCGGCGCACAAGGCAGCAAGAAATCCGACATTGGTCACCGTGCCCGCGACGAAGCTCTGCGAAAGAGCTGTGCGCATCGTGTTGAGCGCCTCCGTCCGCGTGTCACCGCGCGCGATGACCTTAGCGATCATTGGATCGTAGAACGGCGAGATGACGTCGCCCTGCCGCACCCCGCTGTCGACACGCGCGATGTCTTCGGGAAGCGCCAGATAGTCCATCCGTCCGGTCGCCGGGAGAAACCCTTTGCCCGCATCTTCCGCATAGACCCGCGCCTCGAACGCCCAACCATTCAATGGCACGTCCTCTTGCCTTAACGGCAAGGACTCGCCCGCCGCGACGCGAAGCTGCCATTCGACGAGGTCAAGGCCGGTGATCATCTCGGTCACCGGATGCTCGACCTGAAGGCGCGTGTTCATTTCCATGAACCAGAAGCGATCGGGCCTCGGGCCGTCGCTGGCATCGACGATGAACTCCACCGTCGCCGCGCCCTGATAGCCGACGGCCTCGGCCGCCTTCACCGCCGCCTCCCCCATGGCCTGGCGCATCTCCGACGTCATGCCGGGCGCGGGCGCTTCCTCGATCACCTTTTGATGGCGGCGTTGCAGGGAACAGTCGCGTTCGAAGAGATGGATCACGTTGCCATCGGCATCGCCGAAGACCTGCATCTCGATATGACGCGGCCGCACGATCCACTTCTCGATCAGGCAGCGGCCGTCGCCGAAGCTCGACTCGGCCTCGCGACGCGCGCTCGCCAGGGCATCGGGAAAACTGGCGGGGTCATCAACCCGGCGCATGCCCTTGCCGCCGCCGCCCGCGCGCGCCTTGATCAGGATGGGATAGCCGATCTCCTCTGCCTTTTGCGCCATGACGCCGGCGTCCTGATCGTCACCCAGATAGCCCGGCACCACGGGCACGCCAGCCTCGGCCATCAGGGCCTTGGCGCGGTCCTTCAGGCCCATGGCGCGGATGGCATCTCCCGACGGACCGACGAACACGAGGCCGGCGGCAGTGACCGCTTCAGCGAAGTCCGGGTTCTCCGACAGAAAACCGTAACCGGGATGAACGGCGTCCGCCGCCATCGCCTGCGCCGCCTCAACGATCAGCTCACCTCTCAAATAGCTTTCACTCACAGGCGGCGGCCCGAGCCGAACGGCGTGGTCGGCCATCGCGACATGCAGGGCCTTTGCATCGGCGTCCGAATAGATAGCGACCGTCTCGATACCCATGCGTCGGCATGTCCTGATGATCCGACAGGCGATCTCACCGCGGTTGGCGATCAGGACGCGTTTCAGCATGGTGCCGGCTTCACATCCGGAACAGGCCGAACCGGGTCTCCGGGATCGGCGCGTTCAACGCCGCCGACAACGACAGGCCGAGCACGTCGCGCGTCTTCGCCGGATCGATGATGCCGTCATCCCACAACCGCGCGGATGCGTAGAGTGGATGGCTCTGTTCGGCGAACTGATCGATGATCGGTTGCTTGAAGGCGGCTTCGTCATCGGCCGACCAGGTATCACCGTTGCGCTCGATGGCGTCGCGGCGCACGACCGCGAGCACACTGGCGGCCTGTTCGCCACCCATGACGGCAATGCGGCTGTTGGGCCAGGTCCACAGAAAGCGTGGGCCATAGGCGCGCCCGCACATGCCGTAATTTCCGGCGCCGAACGAGCCGCCGACCAGGACCGTCACCTTGGGCACAGCCGAGGTCGCAACGGCGGTCACCAGCTTGGCGCCGTGCTTGGCGATGCCCTCGGCCTCGTACTTTTGCCCGACGATGAAGCCGGTGATGTTCTGCAGGAAGACCAGCGGAATGCGCCGCTGGGAACACAGCTCGACGAAGTGTGCGCCTTTCAACGCGCTTTCGGAGAAGAGGATGCCGTTGTTGGCGAGAATGCCGACCGGAAGCCCATGGATATGGGCGAACCCGCAGACCAGCGTTTCGCCGAAGCGCGCCTTGAACTCGTCGAACCGGGAACCGTCAACCAGACGCGCGATGACCTCGCGGATGTCATAGGCGGTCGACAATGACTCCGGCACGATGCCGTAGATCTCTGCGGGGTCGTAGAGCGGTTCCTCCGGCGTCTGAAGCTGCAGGTCTGCCGGTTTGGTACGATTGAGGTTGGCCACAGCACGTCGCGCGAGCGCCAGCGCATGGTCGTCATCGCGGGCCAGATGATCGGCGACGCCAGAGAGGCGCGTGTGCACGTCACCGCCGCCGAGTTCTTCGGCGCTCACCACCTCGCCGGTCGCCGCCTTTACCAGCGGCGGTCCGGCCAGAAAGATCGTCCCCTGCTCACCGACAATGATCGTTTCGTCGGACATGGCGGGCACATAGGCGCCGCCAGCCGTGCACGAGCCCATGACGACGGCGATCTGGGCGATGCCGTCGGCGGACATGCGCGCCTGGTTATAGAAGATCCGGCCGAAGTGATCGCGGTCGGGGAACACCTCATCCTGGTTCGGCAGGTTGGCGCCGCCTGAATCCACCAGATAGACGCACGGCAGCCGGTTTTCCTGGGCAATCTCCTGGGCGCGCAGGTGCTTCTTCACCGTGACCGGGTAATAGGTACCACCCTTCACCGTCGCATCGTTGGCGACGACCATGACCTCCTGGCCCTCGACCCGGCCAATACCGGTGATCAGCCCGGCGGACGGGCTGGCGCCGTCATAGAGGCCGTGAGCCGCGGTGGCGCCGACCTCAAGAAACGGCGCGCCTGGATCAAGCAGCCGGGATACGCGCTCGCGCGGCAGCAGCTTGCCGCGCCCGGTGTGGCGCGCCTGGGCCGCCTGGCCGCCGCCGGCCATAGCGATGGCGACGGCGTCCTCGGCTTCCGCGATAGCCCTGTGCATGGCGACTTCGTTCGCGGCGAAGTCATCACTCGTGGTCTGCACGGCGGACTTGATGACAGCCATCAGCCGGTTTCCTTCATCAACTCGCGTCCGATCAGCATACGCCGTATCTCCGAGGTGCCCGCGCCGATCTCCATAAGCTTGGCGTCGCGCAACAGGCGCCCGGTCGGATAGTCGTTGATATAGCCGTTGCCGCCCAGCGCCTGGATCGCCTGCAACGCCTGTTGGGTTGCCTGTTCCGACGCATAGAGGCAACAGGCCGCCGCGTCCTGGCGCGTGACGTCGCCGCGATCGCACGCGGCGGCGACCGCATAGACATAGGCGCGGGACGAGTTCATCGCCGTGTACATGTCGGCGACCTTGGCCTGCATAAGCTGGAACTCACCGATCGGTCGGCCGAACTGCTTGCGTTCGTGCAGATAGGGCATCACCACGTCGAGGCATGCATGCATGATGCCGACGCCAATGCCGGCCAGGACGACGCGTTCGTAATCCAGGCCCGACATCAAGACCTTCACGCCCTCGCCTTCGTTACCCAGCACGTTGTCGAACGGGACCTCGCAATCTTCGAACACAAGCTCCGCGGTGTTCGATCCGCGCATGCCAAGCTTGTCCAGCTTTTGCGCGGGCGCGAATCCGCTGAAGCCGCTTTCAATCAGAAACGCCGTAATGCCCTTGGCACCGGCATCGGGATCGGTCTTGGCGTAGACCACCAGCGTCTCGGCATCGGGCCCGTTGGTGATCCACATCTTGTTGCCGTTCAGCACATAGCGGTCGTTGCGTTTATCCGCGCGCAAGGTCATCGACACAACATCCGACCCGGCGCCCGGTTCGGACATGGCGAGCGCGCCGACATGCTCGCCCGAGCACAGCTTCGGCAGATAGGCCGCCTTCTGGTCGGGGGTGCCGTTGCGGTTGATCTGGTTG
>JBCCIS010000101.1 GCA_039028155.1 Pseudomonadota bacterium | reverse complement strand
GCCGTCCTTGACAGGGTTCGGACCGCTCCGTATGGTGCCGCCGCTTTATCGCCCGATTCGGCGTTGCCAGAAGCGGTGGTGAGAGGCGGACGTGGCCTTCGGTGATCCCCATGCGTGATCCAAATCGGCCGGCCGATCTTTCCCGGTTGCAGAAGCGCATCGACGAGGCTCGGGAGCGTGGCGAAGCGGCAGAACGGCCCGACCCTCAAAAGCGGGCAGCCAGCAAGAGCTACGGGATGGCCATTCGGCTGGCGATGGAGATGGTCGCGGCCATTGCGGTGTCGGTCGGCCTGGGTCTGTGGCTCGACAGTCTCTTGGGCGTCGCGCCGTTGTTTATGATTATCCTGCTTGTCATGGGCATGGCGGCAGGCGTTATGAATGTGTACCGCGCGGTTAGCGGTTTTACCCACGGCGATCTTCTGAAAAAGAAGACGCCGGACAAGGAAAACGACAACACCGCGTAAACGGGGGTCGATTTGGCGACGGACGCACATGGCGAAGGCGGAGCGGATCCGCTTCACCAGTTCCAGGTTGAGCACTGGGTACCCATCCACATCGGTGATGTGACGGTGTCATTCACGAACTCGGCGGCCTACATGGTGGCCGCGGTCGTGCTGATCATCCTGTTCACGACGCTTACCGTGCGCCGGCGCGAACTGGTACCGGGGCGATGGCAATCGCTGGCCGAGGTCGCCTATGAGTTTGTCGCGAACATGGTGCGCGACAACGTGGGCAACGAAGGGAAACCCTATTTTCCGTTTGTTTTCACACTCTTCATGTTCATCCTGTTCTGCAACATGCTGGGCATGTTGCCGTACAGCTTCACGGTCACCAGCCAGATCGTCGTTACGTTCGGCCTGGCGCTGGTCGTCTTCATCGGCGTAACCGTCATCGGTTTCGTCAAGCATGGCTTCGGTTTCTTCGGGTTCTTCCTGCCAACCGGCGTGCCGGGCTTCCTGGCGCCGTTGGTCATCCCGATCGAGGTTCTGTCCTATCTGATCCGGCCGGTCAGCCTGGGTTTGCGCCTGTTCGCCAACCTGACGGCGGGCCATACCATGCTGAAGGTGTTCGCCGGCTTCATCCTCTCGTTGGGCGCCTTCTATGTCGTGCCCGGCGTCATCCCGTTCTCGGTCGTGGTCGGGCTGACCGTCCTCGAATTCGCCATCGCGTTCCTGCAGGCCTACGTCTTTGCGGTCTTGAGCTGCATCTACCTGCACGACGCGATCCACATGCATTAACCGGGCGGCCGCAGCCACCCGTCACACCCGCTTCTAGGAATAGGAAAGGACCTCACCATGGAAGTCGAAGCTGCGAAGCTGATTGGCGCAGGCCTGGCCGTTATCGGTCTGGGCGGCGTCGGTGTCGGTATCGGCAACATCTTCTCGTCGATGATCTCGTCGGTCGGCCGTAATCCGGCCGCCGCGCCCAACGTTCAGGGCTTCATGTGGATCGGCTTCGCGCTGGTCGAAGCCGTGGCGCTCTACGCGCTGCTGATCGCGCTTCTCATCCTGTTCGTATTCTAGGTTGCCTGCCGGTCCGCTCTCGAAACGGGGGCGGACCGGCAATCATCACGAATAGGACGAAGGCTCATGCCGCAATTAGATTTCGCTCATTTCCTGCCGCAGCTGGTGTGGCTCGCGATCACGTTCATCGTGCTCTACATCGTGATGTCGCGCGTCGCGTTGCCGCGTATCGGCGCGGTCCTGGCGGCACGCAAGGAAAAGGTAGAGAGCGATCTTGAGGCGGCCGACAAGGCCCGGGTCGATGCGGAAGAGGCCTTGACGGCCTATGACGCGTCCATGCAGAGCGCGCGCGACAACGCCCATGCCATCGTCGGCAAGGCGAGCGAGGCGGCCAGCGCCGAAGCCGCCAAGCGTCACGCCGAACTGGACGAACATCTCTCCCGCGAAGCCACGGCGGCGGCTGAGACCGTCGCCCAGGCCCAGGAAGACGCCATGGCGAACCTGCGCGACATCGCCGCTGATGCCGCCCGCGACGCCACACGCAAGCTGATCGGCGTCGACGCGTCCGATGAGGAAGTCGCCCGCGCCATCGACACGGCGCGTGGGGGGTAGGCCATGTTTTTCGACGAAACCTTCTGGGTCGCGCTGGCGTTCTTTGTCGCGATCGGCATTCTATGGCGTCCGCTGACCAAGATGATCTTCGGCGGCCTGGATGGCCGTAGCGACCGCATTCGCAGCGAGTTGGACGAGGCGCGCCGCTTGCGCGAGGAAGCCCAGGACCTCCTGGCGTCCTACGAACGCAAGCAGCGAGAGGCCGAGAAGGAGGCCGCAGCTTTGATCGAGCATGCCGAGGCCGAGGCCGAACGCCATGCCAAGCACGCCGCGGAGGCTCTGGAGACCGCGCTCAAGCGCCGCCGCGAGCTCGCCATGGAGCGCATCGCCCAGGCTGAGCATGACGCGGTCCGCCACGTCCGCACCGCTGCCACCGATCTGGCTCTCAAGGCGACGCGCAAGCTACTGACCGACAAGATTGACGAAGGCAAACAGGCCGAGCTGATCGACAGCGCCATCGGCGACGTCGAGGACCGCCTGCACTGATCTTTTATCGAGCGGGGGCAACCGTTCACCTTCAAGGCGCCCGCCATCCGGCGGGCGCCTTGTTTTTTGCCTGGCGCAGATCGCATTTTATCTAGATCGTTTGCGATCCAGATAGAATGCTTGAACCTGCTCTAACTGTTTGATTGAGAGCGGATTCACGCGATTGATCAGAGCTGCTGAATGGCTCTGATTAATCGCGACCCGCTCTCGGGCCCATGCTTGGGTCGTCTACCGAACGCATGACGCCCCGGGGAGGCGACACCCTTGCGGAACCCTGTCTACATCGCCCTCGGCGGCCTCCTGGCGCTGGCGGCGGCCATGGGTATCGGGCGGTTTGTCTATACGCCGATCCTGCCGTTCATGGTCGCGGAGATGTCGCTCGGTTCGAGCGATGCCGGCCTGATCGCCTCGGCCAACTTCCTGGGCTATCTGGTCGGCGCGCTGGCGGCGTCGATGGGCTTTCTGCCCGGCAGCCGGCGCCTGTGGTTCCTCGGTGCGCTCCTGCTCAGCGCGTTGACGACGGCGGCCATGGGCATGACGATCCTGATCGATGCCTTTCTGGCGCTGCGTTTCATCGGCGGCATCGCCAGCGCCTTTGTCCTGGTGTTTTCTTCAGCCCTCATTCTGGAGCGGCTCAACGAGGCAGGCAGGCCCGGCCTTTCGAGCATCCACTTCGCCGGGGTCGGCTGCGGCATCGCGATCTCGTCGATCGCCGTCGCCGTGCTGGCCGCGAACGGCATGGGCTGGCGCGCGCTGTGGATCGTCAGCGGCCTCCTCACACTGCTGTTTCTCGTGATCGCTGCGTTCCTGGTGCCAGGCGAGAGCAAGGAGCCTTCAGCAGGCGCACCACAGGCCGCATCATCCGGGCGAATCAGCGGGCGGCTGGTCCGCCTGATCATCGGTTACGGCCTGTTCGGCTTCGGCTACGTGATCACCGCCACCTTCATCTCGGTGATCACCCGCGACGACCCGGCGCTTAATCCGGCCGAGCCCTATGTCTGGCTGATCGCCGGCCTGGCGGCCGCGCCCTCGGTCTATCTGTGGGTACGCACGGCCGACCGGATCGGCGGCGCGAGCGCGCTCTCAATCGCCTGCATCATTGAGGCATTCGCCGTGGTCTTGAGCGTCGTCGCCGACACGCCCGCGTTCGTGCTCGTGGCCTCCGCATTGTTCGGCGTTACGTTCATGGGCATCACGGCGCTGGGCCTGATCGAGGCCCACAAGCTGGCGCCCCACGCGTCACGGCAGACACTGGCGATCATGACAGCCAGTTTCGGCCTGGGACAGGTGATCGGGCCCTGGTTTGCCGGCCAGCTGCACAGCAACACCGGCAGCTACGAGATGGCCTCGTTCATCGCCGCCGGCGCGCTGGTCGTCTCGGCCGCACTGGTGCGCCGTTAGATCGACTTAAGCACGCGACGTCACGGCGATCAGAGCATCGGCGAAGGCGTCGATGTTGTCTTCCGTCAGACCGGCGACGTTCATGCGTCCGTCGCCGATGAGATAGATGCCGTAACCTTCGCGCAATGCGGCGACCTGCTCGGGCGACAGCCCGGTCAGGGAGAACAGGCCCCGGTGTTCGGCGAAGAAATCGAAGCGGTCGCTGTTCGTCTTAAGGCGCAGGCTATCGGCCAAGGCGCGGCGCAGGCTTTGCACCCGCTGGCGCATGGTATCGAGCTCGTCGAGCCACACACCGCGCAGCTCCGGGTCACCCAGAATGGTGCTGACGACAGCCGCGCCGTGATCCGGCGGCATGGAATAGTTGCCGCGCACCGCGCGCACCGCATGCTGGCGCGCGACATCGGCCTGATCCGAATCGGCCGCCAGCACAAACGCGCAGCCGACTCGATCGCGATAGAGACCGAAGTTCTTTGAGCATGACGCGGCGACGACCATTTCAGGCAGTTCACTGGCCAGCAATCTCAGCCCCGCCGCATCAGTCTCCAAACCGTCGCCAAGGCCTTGATAGGCGATATCAACAAACGCGAGCAGACCGCGTTCGGCGATCAGCGCGGCAACGTCCCGCCATTGCGCGATATCCAGATCGGCGCCGCTGGGGTTGTGGCAACAGCCGTGCAACAACACGGCGTCGCCGGACTTAGCGCGGCGCAACCCTTCCAGCATGTCGGCGAAACACACGGTCTTCTTGTCCGGGTCAAAATAGGGATAGCGCGCTACCGTCAGCGCGGCCGCGCCGGCAAGGATGTGATGATTGGGCCAGGTCGGCTCGCTGACCCACAAGGTCGCGTCCGGCCGCGTGTTCTTGATCAGATCCATGACCACACGCAAGGCACCGCTACCGCCCGGGGTCTGAATGGCGCGAACCCGGCCGGCCGGTCTGTCGGTGCCGAATACGACATCGCACATCGCCGCGTTAAAGGTCTCGTCACCGCCCGGTGCGACATAGGCCTTGGTGGTCTGCGACGCGAAGAGGCGTTTCTCGGCCTCGCGCACGGCTGCCATGATCGGTGTCGACCCTTCGGAGTCCTTGTAAATGCCGATACCAAGGTCGATTTTCTCGGCCCTTGCATCGGCGCGATAGGCGAGCATGACGCCAAGAATTGGATCGGCCTCTAAGGCCTCCAGGTCTTCAAACATGGGAGGTCTCCGGCAAGACGACGGCGCAATGGACCCGCGATTGCATCGCGGCTAGGTCGTCGACCTTACGCCGCGCCCGCCATGACCGGCAATCCTTGCTTCAGGACGAAGTTAGAGCGGATTCACGCAGTTGACCGGAGCCGCTTGGTGTCTCCGACCAATCGCGATCCGCTCTAGACGAACTCCGGCACCTTGTAGGGCGTTTTCGCGGTCTCCAAAGCGTCTTCAAGAGACACCGTTCCGTTGAACAAGGCGCGGCCAATGATGCAGCCGCCGATATTAGGGAGGTAGCGAAGTGTCGCGACGTCGTCGAGCGCGGTCACCGTGCCGCTCGAGATGACGGGGATGCCGAGCTCCTCACCCATTTTGCTGGTGGCAGCAAGATTGTATTCTTGAGGATCCGTGTCGCGGTCAAGATCGACAAAGACGATCTCGGCAACACCTGTTTGCTCAAAACTCTGTGCAAGCTGAAGCGCGGTATAGGTCGTCGTTTCGCGCCAGCCTTCGACGACGACGTGATCGCGACGCGCGGCGATGGTCACCAGCACACGTTCGGGATAAGCGCTGCACACTTGTTGAACCAGGTGTCGATCCTTGACCGCCGCCGTGCCCAGACCGATACGCGAGGCACCGTGGTCGATCCACCAGGCGGCAGTCTCCATGGTGCGGATGCCGCCGGCGACCTGAACCGGGATGCCGACACTGTCGATGATCTCGCAGATGAGATCACCGTTGTGATGGCCGCCCTGCATGGTGCCGTCCACGTCAACGACGTGCAGGCAATCCGCGCCATCGCCGGCGAACTGTTTCGCCGCGTCCAAAGGCGCCATGTCGAAAGGTCTCGGCGGCTCGCCGCTACCGTCAAGTCGATCGACGGCCTTGCCGTTCATTATCTCGATGGTCGGATAGATCTTCATCGCGCGTTCCTCCCCAGGTGCCGGGTCCGGAACAAGGATAAGATCTTGCTGTTGTTGTATCTCAGCCCGTTATCGGGCCCGATCAGCGGCGGATCTAGTCTAGAGCAAGATTAGATTGAGTTGAATCAAATCAACTTGCAAACGCCAACGCACCAGTGTTGCCGAGTGACCGACCGGTGGCCAAATCCTTGAACAGAAACACTTTTTTCCTTCGGCTACGCGGCGGCCTCTTCGTCGCTGGGCGGCTGCCAGGTCAACACCGGATGGCGCGCCGCGGCGGTTTCGTCGAGGCGACGCCAGGGCGACAGATAAGGGGCGCCGTGGAACCACTCAGCATCGCCGTTCTTGGCGCGGCGCATCAAGCCGATCATCGTGTCGCAGAACAGGTCCAAGGTCTGCTTGCTCTCCGTCTCCGTCGGCTCGATCAGCATGGCGCCATGGACGATCAGCGGGAAATACATCGTCATCGGGTGGAAGCCTTCATCGATCATCGCCTTGGCGACGTCCAGTGTGGTGACGTCGGTTTCCTTCAGCGACTGATCGTCGAACAGACACTCGTGCATGCACGGGCCTGGAAAGGCGGCGTGGTATTCATCCTCCAGCCTCTTCATGACGTAGTTGGCATTCAGCACGGCGTCTTCGGCTACCTGACGCAAACCGTCGGTGCCATGACTCATCATGTAGCTCAAGGCGCGAATGAACATGCCCATCTGTCCGTGGAACGCGCGCAGGCGACCGAAACTCTTGCCGGTCTCGTCATGCTCGACCAGGCGATAGCTGTCGCCTTCGGCCACGACATAGGGCAGCGGCGCATAGGGTATCAGCGTGTCTGCCAGGACCACCGGCCCACTGCCCGGCCCGCCGCCGCCATGGGGTGTCGAGAACGTCTTGTGCAGATTGATGTGCATGGCGTCGATGCCCAGGTCGCCG
>JBCCIS010000100.1 GCA_039028155.1 Pseudomonadota bacterium | reverse complement strand
CTTGAGGTCGAGCAGCATGCCAATCGACAGGAAGAAGGCCATTAGCAGGACGCCCTGGATCGGCAGGGTGACCCGCTGCATGGTCTTGCGGTCGGTGCTGTTGCCCAGCAGCAGGCCGGCCAGGAACGCGCCATAGGCGGTCGACAGGCCGAACAGGCCGCTGATCGCCGCTGCCGCGAAGCAGTAGCCGAGCGCGGCCAAGGTCACCAGATCGGCCTGGCCGTGGGTCAGGTTGCGGAACGGCAGACGGACCCGGCCGCGTTTCCCCAGGAACCAGACAAAGAAGGCCAGGAACGCGATCGCGCCGACCAAGGGCAGCAGATCAGTGGGTTCGAACTCCTTACCCGGCGCCAGCGTGGCGATGATCAGCATCATCGGCACGATGGCGAGGTCCTGGGCGATCAGGATGCCGACCGCGCGCCGGCCGGTCTCGCGCCTGAGCTCACCGACATCTTCGAGCATCTTGATGGCGACGGCTGTCGACGACAGGGAGACGCCGAAGCCGATCAAGACGGCCAGTTGCCACGGCCAGCCGAACAACAAGGCAACGACGGCGACCACGGCGAGACTGATGACAATCTGCGCCGTCGTGCCCATGACGGCGAACTTGAGCACCGCCCGGAACGCCTGGATGCTGAGTTCCATACCGATCGCGAACAGCAACAGCAGCACGCCGAGCTCGGCCAAAAAACCGATCTGCTCGCGATCGTGGACCAGGCCCAAGCCGCTTGGACCCAGCACCACGCCGGCGACGATGTAGCCGACAATGGCCGGCTGGCGCAGCCAGCCCAGCACCAGCCCGAACCCCAGCGCCACGGCGATGACGATCGCGATATCGGTGAGTTCGTGGCCGTGCTCCATGGCGCCGTTATCGCGCCCCGGTCATGACTTGATTGCCCAGCCCTTTGACCGCCGCGGCGATGCGGTCGGGATCGTCATCGGCCAGGCATGTCACGCCGAAGACGATCAGGCCCGTGCCCCGGTAATCCGGGTTGCTGTGGATCGAGGGTTCGCCGCGTTCCAGCGCCAGCTTGACGTCATCAGCGTCGGCCCGGTTCGCGTCGACGGCCATGTGCACCACGGGTACGCCGGACCCGGTGGAGTCGGCGACGACACTGACATCGGCCCAGTCGACGTCGCCGAGCCCGGCGGCCAGACGCTCCGCCAAGGTTTGCCATCGCGCCGCCAGGCGGCCGTCGGCTTCTTCAGCAAATGTCATCTGGAGCGCGGTGATCAGGCCAGCGATCTGCTCCTTGCCCACCTTGCACGGGCGGCCGATACCGTGACGGGGGATGCCCGCCAACCGCTCCAGGTCGATCAGGGATGGCGGCGGCGACCAGGTATGGCGGTCGACGTCCATATCGAGCTGCTGCAGCGCGGCGCTCATGATGAGGTCGCGCCGGCCGGCCAGCATGCCGGAGGCCTGCGGGCCGCCGATGGCCTTGCCGCCGCTGAACGCGACCAGATCCGCGCCGTCGTCGATGAAGCGCTTGAGGTTGGACAAAGGCGGTAGCTGGGCGGCGGCATCGACGATGACCGGCACGCCGTGCTCGCGGGCGATCGCGACGACGTCGGCCAGCGCGGGTTGGCTGCCTGGGGCGGCGACGTAGTAGATGGCCGCCGTTTTGTCGGTGATTGCCGCAGCGTAGTCCCAGGGTTCGGCATCGCGCACGCCCGATCCGGCAAAGCGGTCGGGCAGGCCGACCTCGACCAGGCGGGCGCCGGCCGTGCGCACGGCGTGATCATACATGTTGCGCTGGCTGCGCGCGACGATGACCTGGTTCTTCAGCCCGCGCGTATCGGGCAGGCGATCCATGGCGGCGGCATCAAGCCCGGCAATCGTCGCCGCCGTGGCTAGCAGCAGGCCGGCGGCCGCGCCGGACGTCACATAACCGGCCTCCGCGCCCGTCGCGTCGGCAATCACCTTGCTGGCGGCGGCCTGCAGGTCGACGATTTCGACACAGCGCGCGGATGCCTCGGCCATGGCCGAGGCCACTTCCGGGCGCATCAGGCCGCCGCTCAATCGGGTCGCCGGCCCGTTGGCGTTGATGATGGTCTTGACGCCCAAACGGGCGAACACATCGGACACGATAGCTGGCTTCGCCCCCTTACCCCGCAAGCACCTTCCGCGCGGCCAGCTCCCCGCTGCGCGCGGCCCCGTCCATGTTCGACGTCAGCACGTAGTCGCCGCAAAAGTGCAGCCCGTCGACAGACGCTTCCAGTGCCGCCTGATGTCGCATGCGACCGGGGCTATAGTGTGGCAGGGCGTGGCGCCAGCGTCTGTAGCCGACCCGTGCAATGCGGTCCGATAGCTGGGGAAAACGTTCGACCAACGCGCGTACGGCGCCGGATTGGACGGTCGCCGCCGGATCGTCCCACAGGGGCTTGGCGAAGACGTCGTGGACATAGGAATGGAAACAGCCGCCGTCCCTGTCCATGTCACCCGGCGTGCGCAGCACGAAACCGTTTGAGTTGTAGGTCTGGTCGGGTCGCGAGGGCACCATCGGATAGGGTGCAACGCTCTGTCCGTCGGCCGCGATCGAAATCGGTGTCGCGATGTTGCGGCCATAACGAATGGCGCCGAGCGCCTCGCGCTTTTCTTCCGGCAAGTCGGCGATCACGTTCAAGGCAACCGGCGCCGGCAGGGCACTGACGACACGGCGCGCCGTCGTTTCATGGACACCGTCTTTCCCGATCCCGGCGATGTGGTAGCCGCCCTGGATCGCGCTCACCGACAGCACCTCGGTGTCCTGCGTCATCACCGCGCCGCTGGCTTCGGCGAGTGCCCGGGTAAGCTGGTTCGTCCCGCCCTTGAAGACCGTGTCGCCACGGTTGGAGCGGGCAACCGGCCGGTCGGTGAAGGCGCTGGTCCGGTCGTCGCCCCAGATCAGCATCAGACCATAGAGCGAGATCTCGATGGTCGAGCCGAAGATCAGAGAGCCGCACCACGTCTCGAAGAAAGTCATAACCGCCGGTGGTGCGTCGTCGAGCCACTGGGCGACCGAGACCTGATCGAGTTCGGCGCTGTCAGCCGGCCGCCGGTTGGCCTGCTCGTCCTCCAGCCTGGCGATCCATGCTTCGACGGCCGCCGGGTCATCGCTGTTCGACGGATCGAAGGCGCGCAGATCGTTGCTGTGAAAGCCGCTGGGGATGAGCTCCAGGCCCAGTTCGTCGGCCAGCTCGATGACCTTGATCTTATCGTCGCTGACGTACTGCGCCGCATAGTTGGCCCAGGTGCCGTCGTCGAAGGACTCCGATAGGGTGCGCCCGCCGATATGGCTCGCGGCCTCGATCACCTCGACGTCGAGATCGCGCAGGTGATAGGCCGCGGTCAAACCAGCGACGCCCGAACCCAGCACCACGACATCACGCATACGTTCTGCTCCGGCGATCGACATATTCCATTCTAACGATTGGGCGGCCCATGCCGATGGTGCATGTTTGCAGGCACAAGCGAAAGGAGGTCTTCGCGATGGCTGATCCGATCATGGTGGATTCCCATGTTCATCTGTTCCGTTCCAAGGAGGAGGGACAGGCCGACAAGGACGGCTATGAAATCTGGGAGTACGGCGAGAAGCCCCATGTCTGCTTCTCCGAAGCCTTTGGCACCGTCGACGAAGTGATGGCGGATCTCGCTGCGACCGGCATCTCCAAGGCCGTGGTCGTCAATCTGTTTGTCGGCGAGGCGATACGTGCGGAGAAGCGCGCTCTAGTGCCGGAGTCCGCCACCGGCCGAGAACGCGACGACGCCTATGACCGGATCGACGCCGAACTGGCTGACGAGCTCATCGCGTTCAATCAGTGGATCTGCGACGTCTCGCGCGCCCACGGCGAGATCGTCCCGTTTGTCGCCGCCGACGTCTCCGTGCTCTCCGCTGACGAATGCGCTGCCCATGTCCGTTGCATGGTCACCCGGAACGGCGCGCGGGGCGTCAAGCTGCACGGCGCGTCCCAGGGTTTTTCGATGTCCGATGAAAGGCTCTGGCCGACCTATGCGGTGTGCCAGGAACTGGGCGTTCCCGTCATCGGCCATTCCGGCCCCGACACGGCTGGCGCCGGCTTCGCCGAACCGCGCGGTTTCGCCGACATGCTGAAGGCGTTTCCCGACCTGACCGTCGTGCTGGCCCATATGGGCGGCGCGACCTGGGATCAGGCGCGCGAAATCGCCGACAACCACGCAAACGCCTTCTTCGATTGCTGCGAAATCATCGAATGGACCGACGGCACAAACGCGCCGACGGAGACTGAACTCGCCCAACTGATCAAAGATGTCGGTCCCGAACGTGTGATGATGGGCTCGGACTATCCCTGGTACGATCTGGACCACTCGATCGAGCGGGTCATGGAGTTGCCGCTGCTGTCGGCCGAGGAAAAGGAAGGCATCATTGGCGCCAACGCGATGTCGATCCTGAAGCTCTGAACACAGACGCCAATCGACCGATAGGTTTGTCGCGTCTTCGTGCACGGCACTTGCCAACTTTGTCGAGGCGGGTTTCGATGACGCGTGACGACTCGTCGGATTGAAGACCCGGCTCTATTCGTCGAAAAACGAAGAGCGCCAACGCAGCGGGATTCCAAAGGGGGATTTGACGATGGTGACCGTCTATTTCGCGACCAACCGCAACATGACTGGCTCGTCGAAAAAGCGGGGCTTTGGCAAGACGTTCAACGAGAAGGGACCGCACGTTGTGCGCCTCGGCTGGGCGGAGGTCGAAGGCAGGTCCGTCAAAATCCATGTCGCCGAAGAAACGCTCGAAACGCCGGACGCGGCAAAACGAATCTTGGGCAGCACGGAAGTCTTCGGTCGCGTCATGCGCAAGATGGCCAAGCACTCGCGCGACACGCTCGTCTATATCCACGGCTTCGGTTTTTCGTTCGTCGAGGCTCTTCAGTACGCGGCCAAGCTGAAGCAACACTATAACGGCCAAGGGCCCATCAACGTCTTTGTGTTCAGTTGGCCCGGCGACGGCAAGATGATTCCGCTTTATTCCTATTTCAGCGATCGCAGCGATGCCCGGAACTCCGGCATGGCGATGGCGCGTACGTTCTTGTTCTTAAGGGACTTCATCAACGAACTCGGCCGCGACGAGCAGGAGTTCTGCGGGCAACGGCTCCACTTGCTCGCTCATTCCATGGGCAGTTACGCGCTTCGTCACGGACTGCAGGGCATCCGGCACGAATTGAGGGACGACATTCCGCGTCTGTTCGACAATGTCATTCTGGCGGCGGCCGACGAGGATGACGATACGTTCGAACACGATCACAAAATGCGCAAACTGCCGTCGATCTGCCGCCGTGTTCACGTCTACTTCAGTCCTGACGACAGGGCGCTCCTGATCAGTGACAAGACGAAGGGCAGGCCTGATCGGCTGGGATCGGACGGACCGCGTTTGATCGACGATCTGCCGCGAAAGATCGCCTTGATTGATTGCCGCGACGTCGACAATTCAAAGGAAGACGGCAAATCCGACATCCAGATACATCAGTACTACCGCCTGCGGCCGGAGGTTATCGCGGACATCACGGACGCGCTGGCCGGCACGCCGCCCGAGACCGCGCCAAACCGCAAGTACAACCCGGCGACCCGGAGCTATCGCCTTCTGCCGGCCAGTTAGACACCGGCCAGCCAGTGTTGTCCGCGCACCGATAGAGGAACACAAGCCATGGAACCTTTGAACGAGTTGATCGGCGACGCCGAGGATCTGGGCGAAGCTGATGAGATGGCGGTGATTGACCGGTTGGTGCCGGTCTCTGGTCTCAAGGTGGCTGATGTCGGTTGCGGCGGCGGGCGTATCACGCGGCAACTGGCAGAGCGCGGCGCGAACACGCTGGGCGTCGAGCCCGATCCAATCCAGGCCGAGAAGAACCGCACCGCCGATGCCGTGCCCGGCCTGACCTTTGTCGAGGCCCCGGGTCAGGCGTTGCCGGTCGACGACGCCTCCTTGGACGGCGTCTTCTTCAGCTATTCGCTGCACCACGTGCCGCGCGAGCATATGGACGCCGCGCTCGCCGAGGCGGTGCGTGTGCTGAAGCCCGAAACCGGCTTCCTCTATGCGATGGAGCCGATGCTGGGTGGTGACATGGAGGCCGTCTACCGGTCGTTTCATGACGAATCGGGAGAGCGCGCGCTGGCTTATGACGCATTGAAGCGGGTGGCCGAACCGCGCTTTGCGGAGGCCCGCGAACTGCGCTACCGCGAGCCCGTGCCTTATGACAGCTTCGAGACCTTCGTCGACGAAGTGTCCGGCACGACCTATGAGGACTTCCCGCGCGAAATCGTCGATACGCCCGACGTCAAGGCGAGGTTCGAGGTTGGACGCGCGGAAGACGGTTATGTCTTCACCCAGCACATCCGCATCAATCTCTACCGCGGACCGCTCGCCTAGAGCAATTCGCGTTCTATCTGATTCGCTTGCGATCCAGATAGAAGGCGTGGATCTGCTCTACCTGTTTGATCGAGACCGAGTTCGCAGACCTAAAGCAGCGCAAGCTGATCGCTGTCGGCGGTCGGCCTGATGAACTGGCGGGTGTCGAGTACCCAGTTGCGGCGGTTGAGGCCCAGACGCCTGGCGGCAATGCCGAAGCGGCGCGAGATCATGTCGGCGAACGGGCCGGTGCCGACCTGGCGCTGGCGCCACTTGGGATCGTAGTCGCGGCCATTCCGGCAGTCCTGGATCAGGCTGATGACGCGTTTGGCGCGGTCCGGTTCATGGGTCTCCAGCCATTCGCGGAACAGATCCTTGATCTCCAATGGTAGGCGGAGCAGCACGTAGCTGGCGCTGGTGGCGCCGGCGTCGCGGGCGGCTTCCAGCACCGCCTCCATTTCCGCGTCGTTCAGGCCCGGAATGATCGGCGCGAACAACACGCCGGTATCGACGCCGGCCTCAGTCAGCCGTTTGATCGCGTCGAGCCGGCGTTGCGGTGTCGAGGCGCGCGGTTCCATGCGCCGGGCGAGGTCGCGGTCGAGCGTCGTGATCGAGAGATAGGTACGCGCCAGCTTTGCCTGGCCCATCGGTCCCAGGATGTCGGCGTCACGGGCGATCAACACCGATTTGGTGACGATGCCGACGGGGTGGCGGCACTCCGACAACACCTCCAGCACCGATCTTGTGATGCGGTGCTGGCGCTCGATCGGCTGATAGGGATCGGTGTTGGTGCCCATGGCGATGACCCGGGGCCGGTACCCGGGCCGGGCCAGCTCGCTCCGCAGCAGCCGGGCGGCATCCGGCTTGACCAGCAGCTTCGATTCGAAGTCCTGGCCCGGCGACAAGCCCAGAAAGGCATGGGTCGGCCGGGCAAAACAATAGACGCAACCGTGCTCGCAGCCGCGAT
>JBCCIS010000099.1 GCA_039028155.1 Pseudomonadota bacterium | reverse complement strand
GGGTAAGGAGTTCGAACCCACTGATCTGCTGCCCTTGGTCGGCGCGATCGCGTTCTTGGCCTTCTTTGTCTGGTTCCTGGGCAAGCGCGGCCGGGTCCGCCTGCCGTTCCGCAACCTGACCCACGGCCAGGCCGATCTGGTGACCCTGGCGGCGCTGGGCTACTGCTTCGCGGCGGCGGCTATCAGCGGCCTGTTCGGCCTGTCGACCGCCTATGGCGCGTTCCTGGCCGGGCTGCTGCTGGGCAACAGCACCGACCGCAAGACCATGCAGCGGGTCACCCTGCCGATCCAGGGCGTCCTGCTAATGGCCTTCTTCCTGTCGATTGGCATGCTGCTCGACCTCAAGTTCATCTGGGACAACCTGGGTCAGGTGCTGTTGTTGCTGCTGGTCGTCACCATCGGCAAGTCGGCGATGAACGTCGGCATCATGCGCGCGTTGGGCGAGCCGTGGCCGCGCGCCTGGCTGGGTGGTGTCGTGCTCGGTCAGATCGGCGAGTTCTCCTTCGTGCTTGCTGCCCTCGGCCTTGCCGTCGCCGCCATCGACACCGACGGTTACCGCATGTTCGTCGCCGTCATCGCGCTCAGCCTGGTGATCAGCCCGATCTGGTTCGACAGCGCCCGGCGCCTGCAGCGCATCGCCACGACCGGCGCCGACAATCTGAACGACCTGGTCATGCTGCTCTATCCGGCCCAGCTTGCCGCGCTCAAGATCGCCGAGCAGACGGCGAAAGGCCGCGCCCAGCGTTTCGCCGCCTGGGCCAAGACACGGCGCAACCGGCTGGAGCGCAAGCGCGCCGACCACAATGCCGCCAAGGAAGAGAAAACCAACGGTTCAGACGCCCTTACCGATGACCGGCCCGACACTTCAGTTTGAAACCGCATGCGGCGCGCCGGTCGTCGCCGGCGTCGACGAGGTCGGACGCGGTCCGTGGGCGGGACCGGTCGTCGCAGCCGCGGTGATCTTGGACACCGCCCGCCTGCCGGACGGCCTTAACGACTCAAAGAAATTGTCGCGGCAAAGGCGCGAGACCCTGGACGTCGCGATCCGCCAGACGTCGGCGGTCGGGCTTGGCGTCGTCGATGTCGCCGATATTGACCGGCTCAACATCCTGGCGGCCGCCATGGAAGCCATGCGGCGCGCCGTGGCCGCCCTGCCGGTGGCGCCCGGCCACGCATTGATCGACGGCAACCGCCTGCCCGACCTCGCCATGCCGGCCACCGCCGTGGTCAAGGGCGATGGTCTCAGCGTCTCCATCGCCGCGGCCTCGATCGTCGCGAAAGTGCATCGCGACCGGCTGATGGCCAATCTGGCGGAGACCTTCCCGGCCTATGGATGGGAACGCAATGCCGGATACGGCACCGCCGAACACCAGGCGGCCCTGCGTGACCACGGCGTCACCTGCCACCACCGGCGATCGTTCGCGCCGATTGCGCGCCTGCTCGCCGAGACCGGTTAGCGCGCGGCTGATCCACTGGCATCGCCGGCCCACTCCCCTCCCGGCCACCCATGGCAGCATCCTCGGAGTGGCCGGGAGGGGGAGTGAGCCGGTGCAGCTCAGAGCTGAGACCGCGCGTGGCGGATGATTTTGCGCGTCATGGTCGGCAGCGCGAGATCCTCGTCGGTTTCCGGGCGATACCAACGGCCATCGACGTCGCTGACCTCTGCCGCGGCAACCTGGAAATCGAGCGCGAAGTGGGTGAAGCCGTGGCGCACCACGCCGGGCAACAGACGCCATTCCGCCGGGCTAGGCGCGTGCATCAGTGCCTCATCAAGCGACCAGACGTCGTCGCGCCACGGCGTCGACGGCACCTCCAGCATGCCGCCCAGAAGCCCCTCTTCGGGCCGCCGGCGCAGCAGAACCGCGCCATCGGTGCGTACCAGCCAGAACGCCAAGCCATGGCGCTGCGGCCTTGGTTTCTTTGGCACGAAGCGGGGCAGATCGGCGGCCATGCCCTCGCGCCGGCCCCGGCATGGATCTCGCCACGGGCAGATGCCACAGGCGGGCTTGCGCGGCGTGCACACGGTGGCACCCAGATCCATCATCGCCTGGGCGAAGTCACCGGTACGATCTTCCGGCGTCAGGCCGTCGGCATGGTGCCGGATCGTCTTCTTGGCCGGTGGCAGAGGGTCCTCGACCGCATAGAGCCTGGCGATCACGCGTTCGACATTGCCGTCGACCACCACGGCGCGCTCGCCGAACGCAATCGCGGCGATGGCGGCGGCCGTATAGACACCGACACCCGGCAACTTGAGCAGTTCGGCCTCGGTCGCGGGGAATCGCCCGCCGTGCTCCTCGACCACCTGGCGGGCACACTGGTGCAGGCGGCGGGCGCGGGCGTAATAGCCCAGCCCCGACCACATGGCGAGCACGTCGTCGAGGGGTGCGGCGGCCAGCGCCGCGACACTCGGCCAGCGCTCCAGAAACGCCCGGAAATAGGGCCCGACGGTCGCTACCGTGGTCTGCTGCAACATGATTTCCGACAGCCAGACCGCGTAGGGATCGGCGGTTTCGCCCGGTTCCGCGCGCCACGGCAGGGTACGGCGGTGGTGGTCGTACCAGGTCAAAAGATCGCCAGATCGGGGTGAAGTCGTTGACGGAGACGCCATGGCCTCGCCACATTGCGACGTCATCACGCTGGCCTCAAGAGCATGAAGAAGAGCCGACCAAAAGATAGACGCCGCAACCGGCCCATGCGGGCCGGCGCGCTGCTGCCCTCGGCGGCCGGCAAGCTCTACAGGCGCCACGGTTTCACCAATGCCGAGGTGCTGACCGAATGGCCCCGCGTGGTGGGCGAACGCTTGGCTGAAGCCACAGTTCCGGAAAAGCTAACCCGCGACGGGACATTGACGATCAAGGTGACGCCGGCGTTTGCATTGGAGCTACAACACCTGGAGCCCCAAGTGCTCGACCGCATCGCGACCTATTTCGGTCACCAGGCGGTCAAGCGGCTTCGGCTAATCCAGGGCCACGTGCCGCCGCCGGTGCCCCGGCCCCGGCCGCGCCGGCCTCGTGACTTGGAGGCAGCGGAGGTCCAAGCCCTCGAAGGGCGCCTCGCATCGGTTGAAGACGATGACATGAAACAGGCGCTGGACCGGCTGGGCCGCGCCATTCTGGGTTCTCAAACCCATCCACAGGGCAAGGCTTGAGGTGGTGGAGTCGCGTCCTTTATAGTGGGTAAACCCTCCCGCCACCTCGATGGAAAACGAGGATCGGAAGTTGATCACACGACGACACGTTATTCACGCTGCGGCTGGCGTCGCGGTGATGCCGGTGGTTGGCAACCTGGCCTGGGCCCAGGACGTGGCGCCGCTGCCCGACATGATCATGGGCGACCCCGACGCTCCGGTTGAGATCATCGAGTATTCGTCGATGACCTGCCCGCATTGCGCGGCGTTCCACACCGAGACCCTGCCCGCGATCAAGGAGAACTACCTGGACACGGGCAAGGCGAAGCTGGTCTTCCGCGAGTTCCCGCTGGATCGCGTGGCGTTGACCGCGTCGGCTGTCGCACGCTGCATCGGCGAGGACGGGTTCTTCCCGTTTGTCGACGTCCTGTTCAAGACACAGTCGACCTGGGCATCCTCTCAGGACCCGGTGGGCGAGATCAAAAAGCTCATCCGGATGGGTGGACAGGACCCGGCCCTGGTCGACGCGTGCTTGGAAGATCAAGCTGTTATTGACGGCATCCTGGCTGTCCGGTTAGAGGGCGACCAGACCTATGACATTCGCTCGACACCGACCTTCATCATCAACGGGGATAGCCACCCCGGCCATATGTCGGTCGAAGAGTTCGAAGCTGTTCTTGAGCCATATTTGACAGAGAGCTGATTGAACATTTCGTCACGTCATAGCCGGGAGGCATAAGGTGCACTTTTCGCGCCTTCGCCTCAGCGGTTTCAAATCATTCGTTGACCCGACCGAACTGGTGATCACGGGCGGGCTGACCGGCGTCGTCGGCCCCAACGGCTGCGGCAAATCGAACCTGCTGGAGGCCCTGCGCTGGGTCATGGGCGAGAACTCGCCTAAGAAGATGCGCGGTGGCGAGATGGACGACGTCATCTTTGCCGGCACCGAGATGCGGCCCGGCCGCAACGTGGCCGAGGTCGTCTTGACCCTGGACAACGCCGACCGCGGCGCGCCGGCCGCCTACAACGACAACACCGACGTCCAGGTTTCGCGCCGCATCGAACGCAGCTCAGGCTCGACCTACCGGGTCAATGGCAACGAGGTGCGCGCCCGCGACGTGCAGCTTCTGTTCGCCGATATCGCATCGGGCAACCGTAGCTCCGCCCTGGTCAGCCAAGGCCAGATCAGCGACCTGATCCGCGCCAAGCCCGCCGGCCGCCGTCATCTCCTGGAAGAGGCAGCCGGTATCTCCGGCCTGCAATCGCGCCGCCATGAAGCCGAGCTTCGGCTGCGCGCCGCCGAGACCAACATGGAGCGGCTGGCCGACGTCATCCAGGGGCTGGAAACCCAGCTTGCCAATCTGCAGCGCCAGGCCCGTCAGGCCGCCCGTTACCGGCGCCTGAGTGATCGCATCAAGGAGGCCGAGGGCCGCTGGCTCTATAAGCGCTGGCGCGACACCCAGGACTTTGTCGCCGCCGCCCAGGTCGAGCTGGAACAGGCCGAAGCCGCCGTTGCCGAGATGACCGGCCGAACCGCCGCGGCGACCACGGCGCGCGAGGCGGCCGCCGAGCGGATGCCGGCCCTGCGCGAGGCCGAGAACGAGGCCGGCGCCGCCTTGCATGAACTGGAAGTCGCGCGCGTCGCGCTTGACGCCGAAGAACGTCGGCTGAACGAGCAGCAGCGCGAGATCGAGGAACGTCTGGCCCAGTTGGTCCACGACCTCGAGCGCGAACGGGCGTTGGCCGAGGATGCCCGCCAGGCGCTGGCCCGCCTGGAAGCCGAGAAGACCGAATTGGAATCGGCTCGCGAGGGTGAAGCCGAGCGGTTGGCAGAGGCTGCGGCCGATGTCGAGGACGCACGCACCAAGGTTCGCGCGCTCGAGCAACAGGTTACGACGTTGACTGGTGAACGGGCATCGCGCCAGGCGCGCCGGCAAGCGGCCGAGCGGCAGATCGCGGACCTGACCCAGCGTCTGGAACGGTTGACCCGCCAGGCCAGCGGCGTGGATCAGGAACGCGATCAGTTGAACCTGGGTTTGGACGGCACCGACTCCCTCGATCGGTTGCGCCGCGAGGAAGCCGAGGCGGAACGTCAATTGACCGACGCCCGGGCCGCGCTGGAATCAGCCGAGGAAGCCCGCGCCGAGGCGCGCCGCAACGAAGACGAGGCCCGCAACGCCTTACAGCAGGCCCAGGCCGCGCTGACCCGCCTGGAAGCCGAACGCGACGCACTGAACGCCTTGCTGTCAGGCCGGCCCGACACGCCGGACCCGATCGTCGATCGCGTCCGCGTCGCTTCCGGTTATGAGACCGCCCTGGCCGCCGCCCTGGGCGACGATCTGGATGTACCGGCCGGCGCCGATAGCGCGATCGGCTGGCTCAGGCTCGATCCCTATCCATCACCGGCGGCCTTGCCCGCTGGCGCCGAACCCCTGTCGCGCCATGTCGAGGGGCCGCCTGAGCTGCGGCGCCGCCTGGACCAGATCGGCGTTATCGACGAGGGGCGGGGCGCGGCCCTGGCCGGCGATCTCAAGCCCGGCCAGCGCCTGGTCACGCAGGACGGCGCGCTTTGGCGCTGGGACGGCTATCACGCTGCCAGCGCCGCATCGTCGGCGTCGGCCCGGCTTGAGCAGCGCAATCGTCTGGACGCCCTGACCGGTGAAATCGCCCGGGCGACGGCGCATGCTGAGGCCTGCACGGCGCGGCATGAGGAAGCATCGGCCAAGGCGGCCGATGCCGCCACAAGCGAAGAGTCGGCGCGCCGCACGGTGTCGGCGCGCAGCGACGATTTCGCCACAGCCCGCGACGCCCGGCGTGACGTCGAAGGCCAGCGCCAAGCCGCTGAGGCACGCCGCGCCGATCTTGCCAAGACCGCCGAACGCATCGCGCATGACCGCACCGAGGTCGCCGAGGGCCTGGAGACGGCTAAGAGCACCCTGGCCGGTATCCCTGTCGAAGACGACGGCGAGGAGCTGGAGCAACTCAGCAGCGACCTGGAACGCGAGCGCGTGGGCCTCGCGGAGTTCCAGGAAGAGCACGATCGCCTGCGCCGCGACGCGACGTTCCGCGAGACTCGGCTTTCCACGATCGCCGCCGATCATAGGTCATGGTCCGAGCGCGCTGATGGCGCCGAGCAGCGTATTGCTGACCTCGCCACGCGCCGCGATCGCGCGGCGACCGAGAAGCAGGACCTGGAAGCGCGCCCTGAACAGTTCGCCGAGCAGCGCAAGAGCCTGGTCGAGCGCCTGGAAGCCGCCGAAGACGTACGCCGCCAGGCGGCAGACGCCCGTGCAGCCGGCGAGAACCAGCTGGCCGAGGCCGATAAGGCGCTGCGCGAGACCGAAGCGGGCCTTGCCGACACGCGCGAGGAACGCGCCCGGCGCGAAGGCGCGGTACAGCAGGGCCAGCAGGCCGAATCCGACATTCGCCGCCAGATCCAGGAACGTCTGGAAACCGCGCCCGAACCGCTTGGCGAAACCATCAAGGACCGCGACAGCCTGCCCAATGCTGACGACCTGGAGCAGCGCTTCGCCAAGGTTGTGCGCGAACGCGACAACATGGGCCCGGTCAACCTGCGCGCCGAGATCGAGGCGGGCGAAGTAGAAGAGCAGCTCGGCGTCATGCTCTCGGAGAAGGACGACCTGGAAGAGGCGATCGCGCGGCTGAGGCGCGGTATCCAGGAGCTCAACCGCGAGGGCCGCGAGCGGCTGGTTGCCGCGTTCAACGAGATCGACGGTCATTTCCAGACACTGCACAAACGCCTGTTCGGCGGCCATGCACGCCTCTCTCTCGTCGATTCGGACGATCCGCTGGAGGCCGGCCTGGAGATCGAGGCCAGCCCGTCGGGCAAGAAGCTTCAGATCCTCTCGCTGCTATCCGGCGGCGAGCAGGCGCTGACCGCGCTGGCGCTGATTTTTGCACTCTTCCAGACCAACCCGTCGCCGGTGTGCGTGCTGGACGAGGTCGACGCACCGCTCGACGACGCCAATGTCGACCGCTTCTGCGATCTCCTGAACGAGTTCGCATCGGAGGGCACGACCCGCTTCTTGATCATCACCCATCATCGTCTGACCATGGCGCGCATGGACCGTCTGTTCGGCGTCACCATGAGCGAACCCGGCATCTCGCAGTTGGTGTCAGTCGACCTGAGCGCGGCCGAAGCGATGCGGGCGACAGGCTGACCAAACAACTTCTTGATTTTAAACGGTTTTTACGGGTTTCCTTAACGTCGGAGCCGTCCTTGACAGGGTTCGGACCGCTCCGTATGGTGCCGCCGCTTTATCGCCCGATTCGGCGTTGCCAGAAGCGGTGGTGAGAGGCGGACGTGGCCTTCGGTGATCCCCATGCGTGATCCAAATCGGCCGGCCGATCTTT
>JBCCIS010000098.1 GCA_039028155.1 Pseudomonadota bacterium | reverse complement strand
CTGCGACGCTTTTGTCGCAGCGGCTGTCGCCGCGGGCCATCCCCACAACCCCGACTTCAACGGCGCCCGCCAGGAAGGCGTCGGCTATTTCCAGACGACGTCGCGCGGGCGCCGGCGCTGCAGCACGGCCGCCGGTTATCTCAAACCCGCGCGCGGCCGCGCCAATCTGACAATCGTGACCGACGCCCTGGCATCACGCATTCTGGTCGAGGACGGCCGCGCGATCGGCGTGCGTTACCTTCAAGGCGGCGTCGAAAAGGAAGCGCGCGCCGGGGCCGAGGTCATCGTCTCCGGCGGCGCCATCAACTCGCCCCAGCTCCTGCAGATCTCCGGCATCGGGCCGGGCGCTCTGCTGCGCGAGATCGGCGTCGAGGTGGTGCACGAGCTGCCGGGAGTCGGCGAGAACCTGCAGGACCACTATCAGTCGCGCCTGGTGCATGAGGTCGGCGACGGCATGTCGTTCAATGACGACGTGCGCGGCCTCTTCCGGCGCGGACTGGTCGGCCTGGATTACATCCTGAACGGCAAGGGGCCGCTGACCGTGAGCGCCGGCCAGGTCGGCCTCTTCGCCAAGACAAGACCGGAGGTCGCGACGGCGGACGTGCAGTTCCACTTCATCGCCTATAGCGCGGACAACCCCTTGGAGCGCACCATGCACGACTATTCGGGCGTCACGCTCTCGGTCTGCCAGCTGCGCCCGGAAAGCCGGGGATACGTGCGCGCCAATTCGGCCGACCCGACGGTGCGCCCGGCCATTCAGCCGAACTATCTGCACAGCGAACTGGATCAGCGCACCATGGTCGACGGCCTGAAGCTGGGCCGCGCCATCGCCGGTCAAGACGCCTATGCCCGCCACGTCAAACGCGAGACCCTGCCGGGTCCGGACATGACCGACGACGCGGCGCTGTTGCAATACATCCGCGAGACCGGCGGCACGATCTATCACCCGACCAGCACCTGCGCGATGGGCCAGGACGAGCGCGCCGTTGTCGACGAACGCTTGCGGGTGCGTGGCCTTCGTGGCCTGCGCGTCGCCGACGCCTCGATCATGCCGACCGTCGTCTCCGGCAACACCAACGCGCCCGCCATCATGATCGGCGAGAAGGCCGCCGCGATGATTCTGGAGGACGCGCGCTAGAGCAGGACGCAGATCTGCGCGGCGACCGCCTTCGCGAAGGGCTCCAGCATGTCGGGGTCAAGGTGGACGCCGTCGATGGTGCCAGGCTTGACCGCCTCGTTGGTGTCGAAGCAGGCGATGCCGAACACCGCGGCCAGGGCCGGATAGGTCTGGCGCAACTCTTCAAGCACAACCCGGTTCTTCTCATCACCGAACATGGGCGCAAGCCATGTCTGGTCAACCGGACCCAGGACCGGTGGCACCAGAAGAAGGATTTGCGGCGGACCGGCATCCGGGCCACAGCCCGACTTGAGCGCCAGATCGACCAGACGCGACATGGCTGTCGCGATCTCGGCGCCGTTAACGCCGAACCGGTTCTTGATGTCGTTCGTGCCCAGCATCAACACCAGAAGATCCACCGGCATGTGGCTCTTCAGTACATTCGGCAGATCCGCCAACCCGCTCATGCCGCCCAGGACCGGATCGTCGAAGACCGTGGTGCGCCCGCTCAAGCCTTCCTCGACGACGTGGTAACCGTCGCCGAGTTCGTCCTGAAGGCGCCGGGTCCAGCGTTCCGCGATCCCGTAGCGATGGAAGGCCTCCGCGCCCCGGGGGTCGAAACCCCAGGTGATCGAGTCGCCGAAGCAAACGATCGACTTGGGCTCCCCACCTCCGGTCATCGTGAACGCCGCAAGCCGCCGACTAGGCCGTGCGCCAGGGCGCGCGGGCGAACAGCGCCAGGAAGTGCAGCACCAGGGTGGCGCCAGCCAACGCGGTAATCTCGCCGACATCGTAGACCGGCGCGACCTCGACCAGATCGGCGCCGACAATGTTGACGCCCTTCAACCCCATGATGATCTGGTTGGCCTGGTTGGTGGTGAGCCCGCCGACCACCGGCGTGCCGGTGCCCGGCGCATAACTGGGATCCAGACAATCGATATCGAAGGTCAGATAGCACTTGGTGTCGCCGACGATGCGGCGCGCTTCGCTGATCGTCTTCTCGATGCCGTTCGCGTGCACCCAGGGCGCGTCGAGAATGTTGAAACCCATGGTGTCCTGGTTGCAGGTACGGATACCGATCTGGACCGATGTCTTGGGATCGATCAGCCCTTCGCGCGTGGCATGCCAGAACATGGTGCCGTGGTTGATGCCGTCGTCGTGCTCATCGGGCCAGGTATCGGTATGGGCGTCGAAATGGATGATCGAGAGCGGCGCGCCGTGCTTTTCCGCATGCGCCTTGATCAGCGGATAAGTGATGAAGTGATCGCCGCCCATGGCGACCATCATGGTGTCTTCGTCCAACACCGCCTTCGCGCACTTCGTGATGTCGTCAGGCACGATTGCCGGCCTGGCGAAATCGAGCGGCATGTCGCCATGGTCGGCGATCGCCATTTCGTCGATCGGATGATAGTCGAGGCCGTAGGGGATCTTTTCGAACGCCAGCCCGGTCGACGCCGCGCGGATGCCACGCGGACCGAAACGCGTGCCCGGCCGGTTGGTCGTCGCGGTGTCGAACGGCACGCCATAGACCACCGCGTCGACGCCATCGAGATCCTTGCGATAGGGCCGGCGCAGAAAGCTCGTTACTCCCGCATAGGTGATGTCCTGCGGATGGGCCTTAAGATCCGTCGCGCGGATCGCGTGATCGCCCCAAACGTCGTCGCCGCTCATCATGAAACCCCTTTGTGATGTCTCGTCGGCCATGGTCGTGCACCCCTTTTGAATGTCCGGTGGCGGCCGGCGAGCCTTTCTTGGCCGGAAACCAGCAGAGGTCAAGTCTCCCGGCCTTGGCCACAACCGCCAATCGGGCCGCCGTCGCGGCCGCCTGCGACCTGTGGTAGTCTACGAAGGGGCGCAGGATCGCAGCAACTGCGGCAAGGAGGGGTCCCTGCCATGGCCGACACGACCGTCTATTTCGCGACAAACCGGCGCCCGAACAACGAGAGCAAGCCGACCGATTTTACCTCGGACTTCACCGAAGACATGACATCGTTTCGCGTCGGCACGGCCAGCGTGCCGGGCAGCCAGCTCTACGCGACCGATGTAGGCGAGGTCGGCAAGACCCTCACGATCAAGGTCGCCGGCGAAAAACTCGACAAAGACGATGCCCGCGACGCGGTCGTTGGCAGCGACAGCATGTTCGCCGCCATCCGCCAGGAGATGTTGGCCGGCGCCGATGCCCTGCTGCTGATCCACGGATACAACTATACGTTCCGCGATGCCCTGGGCCGCGCGGCGCAGATCAAGCAATGGCTGGAGACCGAACCGCCAGCGGGCGTTCGCACGCGTCCGCTGGTCATGATGGCATTCAGTTGGCCATCGCTCGGCGAAGGCGTGACGCCAAAACTCTACGAACTGGAAACCGAACGCGCACGCGCCTCGGGCGTGTCGCTGGGCCGCGCTATCTTGAAAGCGACCGACTACCTGCGCGCCATCAAACGCGACGAACGTTGCACCGGCTCGGTCCACCTGATGGCCCACAGCATGGGCAACTGGGCGCTGCGCGGCGCGGTCCAGGCGATGAAGACCTTTGTCGGCAACAACATTCCGCCGATCTTCAACGAGGTCATCCTGACCGCCGCCGACGAGGATCACGACACGCTCTCGAAACCGCACAAGATCGTGCCGCTCTTGGGCGGCTGCCGGCGCATCACCGTTTACCACAACGCCCAGGATGTGGCGCTCAAGGCAAGCGACGGTCCGCTCGGCAATCCCGATCGCCTGGGCCGCTCCGGCCCCGACCGTTCGTTCGACCTTGCCCCGAAGGTCACTGCCGTCAACGCGGCACCCGCCATCAAGTGGGAGCGCAACGGCGCGCCCGCCTGGCAGGAGGACGACACCGGCCACCAGTACTATCGCAACAACCCCGTTGTACGCCGCGACATGCAGGCGGTACTGGCGAGCGAAGCCGACGAGGACATCGAGAACCGCTCGGCGATCGACACCGGCTACCGTCTGGAGCCCGCACCTGGCACGGCGCGGCGGCGGCCCGGCTCGAAGAAAGCCGCACCCGCCGCCAGCAAAGCCAAAAAGGCGAAGAAGGCGAAGAAGGCGAAGAAAGCCAAGAAGGCCAAGAAAGCCTGAACTTGACCCGGGCCCGGTCCTGGCCCACGAAGGGCCATGCCTTACGCTTCCCTGCGCGATTTCATCCAGCGCCTTGAAGACAGGGGCGAACTGGTGCGGGTCACAGCACCCGTCTCGCCCAATCTGGAGATGACGGAGATCCAGACCCGGCTGCTCGCCGAGGGCGGACCCGCTGTGCTGTTCGAAAACGTGGTTGGCGACGACGGCGCGCGCGCCGAGATGCCGGTGCTGGTCAACCTGTTCGGCACGGTCGAGCGGGTCGCCGCCGGCATGGAGCGCGAGCCCCACCAGTTGCGCGAGATCGGCGAGACCCTCGCCTTCCTGCGCCAGCCCGAACCACCCGGCGGCTGGCGCGAGGCGTTTGAGATGATGCCGCTCCTGAAGACCGTCATGGCGATGAAGCCGAAGACGGTGTCGTCGGCGCCGTGCCAAGAGGTCGTCTTGACCGGCGACGACATCGACCTCGGTAAGTTGCCGATCCAGACCTGCTGGCCGGGCGAACCGGCCCCGTTGATCACCTGGCCGCTGGTCGTGACCAAAGGCCCGGGCAAGGGCCGCACCGACGGCTACAACCTCGGCATCTACCGCATGCAGGTGACGGGCCGCGACACGACCCTGATGCGCTGGCTGAAACACCGGGGCGGCGCCCAGCACCACGCGCGCTGGAAGGAAGAGAAGCCAGAGCCCCTGCCCGCCGCCGCCGTTATCGGCGCTGATCCCGGCACGATCCTCGCCGCCGTCACGCCGGTGCCCGACACGCTCTCGGAGTACCAGTTCGCCGGCCTCCTGCGCGGCAAGAAGGTTGAGCTGGTCGACTGCAAGACCGTGCCACTGAAAGTCCCCGCCGAGGCCGAGATCGTGCTGGAGGGCGAGGTCTCGCTTAGCGACTACCAGGACGAAGGCCCTTATGGCGACCACACCGGCTACTACAACGCCGTCGAGCCCTTCCCCGTCTTCCGCGTCACCGCGATCACGCGGCGCCAGAACCCGATCTACCTCTCGACCTTCACCGGGCGGCCACCGGATGAACCGAGCGTGCTGGGCGAAGCGCTCAACGAGGTCTTCATTCCACTGATCCAGCAGCAGTTTCCGGAGATCGTCGACTTCTGGCTGCCGCCGGAAGGCTGCAGCTATCGCATCGCGGTCGTCTCGATGAAGAAGGCCTATCCCGGTCACGCCAAGCGCGTGATGATGGCGGTCTGGTCATACTTGCGTCAGTTCATCTATACGAAGTTCGTCATCGTCGTGGACGACGACATCGACGCGCGCGACTGGAAGGACGTCATGTGGGCGATCTCGACCCGCATGGACCCGGCGCGCGACATCACCGTCGTCCAGTCGACGCCCATCGACTACCTGGATTTCGCCAGCCCGGAGTCCGGCATCGGCGGCAAGCTGGGCCTGGACGCAACCAACAAAATGCCGGGCGAAACCCACCGCGAGTGGGGCCGCAAGATCCGTATGGACGACGCGGTGATCGAAAAGGTTGATGCCATGTGGTCCGAGCTCGGCCTGCCCGGTTCCGGCAAGTCGATCTGGTCGTGACGGCGAGCAAGGGACGACGCGCCGATGAGCACCGCTGACGAGAACAAACGCCTTGTCCGCGAGGCTTTCCGGCCGTGGGAAACCGGCGATAGCGGCCCCTTCTTCGATCTGGTCGCCGACGATGTCACCTGGACGGTGATCGGCACGACGTCCGTTTCCGGCGTCTACCATTCGAAACAGGCGTTGATCGACCAGGCCTTCGGCCCGCTGCTTGACCGCCTCGACGGACCGCTCAAGACCCGCTTCATCGATCTTGTCGCCGACGGCGACAAGGTGATCCTGCGCCATGAGAGCACGGGCGTCGCCAAGACCGGCCTGCCCTACGAGCAGGTCTATTGCTTCGCCATGGTGATGCGCGACGGCCGGATCACCGAGATCACCGCCTATCTCGACACCGACCTGCTCGCCCGGATCCTCGCTTAGGTCGGCTTCAAATCGCGCGGTCGTTTGAGGAACCAGCAGGCGATGACCGAGACCACGGCGAGCGCGGCGAGATAGACGCCGACGGCGACCAAACCGCCGGTCTCCGCGACAATCCAGGTGGCGATCATCGGACCGGTGCCGCCCAGTGCCGCCATGCTGAGATTGTGGCTCAGGTTCGCCGACGTCGCGCGCACCCGCCACGGGAACATCTCCGCGAAGGTCCCGGGCACGACGAAGGCATAGGCGCCGTTGAGCAGACCGAGCACGCAGAGCGCGAGGGTCACCTGCGCGGTGTCGCCGCTCGCGATCAGCACATACATCGGATAGAACAGAACCGCGAACAGCAGCGCGGTCGCCAGCAGCACCGGGCGGCGCCCGATCTTGTCCGACAGCATGGCCGCCGGAAAACCCGCCGCGATCGAGAGCGCGATCGCCAGCGCGTTGATCTCCAAGGACAGCGCGCGCGAGATATCGGCGTTTCGGATCAGCCAGCCCGGCACAAAGATCGTGGTGACGTAGAAGTTGGCGGCCAACACGATGTCGATCGCCGTGGCATGCAGGATCGTGCCGCCATGATGGCGGAACGCCTCGGCCGCCGGCAGCTTGGCGGGCGCATCGGGCGCCTCCGGCTCGTCGATCTTGAGCCGCGAGAAGAGCGCGATGGCGCCGAGCAGCAGGCCCGCCCAAAACGGGATGCGCCAGCCCCAGGCGGCGATGTCGTCGTCGGTCATCAGCGTCGAGACGAGGACGCCGACCGCCGTGCCGATCAACAGCCCGGCAAACAGACCGCCGGTCGCGAACGACGCGAAGAGACCGCGCCGACCGGCGGGCGCGGATTCCGACAGGAAGACGCCGGAGCCGATGTATTCGCCGCCGACCGAAAGCCCCTGGACCATGCGCAGCACGACCAGGATGACGGCCGCCGCCGGGCCGATCTGCGCATCCGTCGGCAACAGGCCAATCGCGCAGGTCGCGAACGCCATGGAGAGCACCGAGACGATCATCATGGACCGCCGGCCCCAGCGGTCGCCGATATGGCCGAACAGGATCGCACCCAGGGGGCGCATGACAAAGCCGACGGCAAACGCGCCGAACGAGGCAATCAGCGAGGTCGCGGGGTCGTCGGCGGGAAAGAATAGCCGCCCCAGCGTCGCGGCGAAAAAGCCATAGATCGCGAAGTCGTACCATTCGAGCACGTTGCCGATGAAACCGGCGACGATGATGCGGAGGTTCTTGCGCTTTCTGGGCGGTGTGGCCGCTTGCTCGCTCATGGCGGTTTCCCTGAATCCCGCGACACCAGCGCCCGGAACCTCATGTCGCGAACCGACTAGAACGCCCCGCGTCTGGCGTCAACGATCACGCGCCCCGCAAGAAACGGGTTGCCCCACAACGGCCCGATCCTCATCCATGCGCCGCCGCTGAACGGGAGTGTCTCCATGAAGAAAGTCCTGGCCCCTTACGAAATCGCCCACTGGGTCGACGACTGGCACCTGGCGCCCGCCCTCGACACCGGCGATTTCGTCTTTTTCTCCGGCGTCACCGGGTCCCATCCCGACCTCACGGTCGCCGACGACCCGGAAACCCAGTTCCGCGATACCTTCCGCTTTCTGGGCGACTGCTTGGCCTCAGCCGGTCTCGGCTTCGACGACATCGTCGAGATCACGACCTACCACGTCGATCTGCGCAAACACCTCGACGTCTTCGTGACGGTCAAGGACGAGATCATCAAGCCGCCCTACCCCGCCTGGACCGCCATCGGCGTCACCGAACTGATCACCGAGGGGACGCTGGTGGAGATCCGCGCGATCGCGCGGCGGGGATGACCCGTCACTCCCCAAACCCTTGACTCCCCACCGATTTCCACCTATTTCCGCACTCATGGAAAGGTTGCACGCCCTGCTACTCGGTCTACGACTTATCTGACCGGCGCCTGAAGCGCCGGGTCAGCCGTCCCGTCGTACCCTTTTCCAAGCAGTTTCCGGTGTAACCGATGTCCCGTTTCGAGCCTTGTTATCGCTTTCTGTCCGCCGCTCCGGCGCGCGGGCGTTATCATGTCTTCATCTTCGACCTGCGACTTACGGGCTTGCCGGCACGCGCCGCCGCGCCAGCCGGCTCT
>JBCCIS010000097.1 GCA_039028155.1 Pseudomonadota bacterium | reverse complement strand
TCGATAATCAGTTCGGTGGCAGCGCGCTCAATGTGGTCCGTCGTCAGGTGAATAACGGGTCTCCAGATCCGTGTACTTGGTGGTCGCGCCGTCAAAGTAGACCTCGACGTCGCCGGTGGCGCCGTGGCGTTGTTTGGCGATGATCACCTCGGTAATGCCGCGCCTCTTTTCCATCCTTTGCTGCCAGTGTTCAAGCCGTTCGCGGTATTTCGCGTCCGACTCGTCCTCACCAACCTTGGCCTGCGGCTCCTGACGCGCGAGATAGTAGTCCTCACGGTAAAGAAACATAACGATATCAGCATCTTGCTCGATCGAACCGGATTCGCGGAGGTCGGAGAGCAGGGGCCGCTTGTCTTCCCGCTGCTCGACCGCGCGTGAGAGCTGCGAACACGCCACGACCGGCACGTTGAGTTCCTTGGCCAGTGCCTTCAGGCCCTGGGTGACCTCGGAGACCTCCTGGACCCGGTTGTCGCTGCCCGCGCGGGCGCTGGGGCGCACCAGTTGCAGGTAGTCGACAATGATGAACGAGAGCCCGTGCTGGCGCTTCAGCCGGCGGGCCCGGGTCCTCAACCCCTGGATGGTCAGCGCCGGCGTATCGTCGAAATAGAGCGGGATGCGCGACAGCTCCTGGCTTGCCCGCACGATGGCGTCAAAATCACGGGCGTTGATCTGACCGCGCCGCAGCATTTCCGACGGGATGCCGGACGTCTCGGACAAGACGCGGGTCGCCAGCTGCTCCGCCGACATCTCAAGCGAGAAGAAACCGACGACAGCGCCGTCGACGACCTTGGCCGTACCGTCTTCCTGGACTTCGGCCCGGTACTGTTTGGCGGCATGCAGGGCGATGTTCATGGTGAACGAGGTCTTACCCATGCCTGGACGCGCCGCCAGGATGACGAGATCGGACTTGTGCATGCCGCCCAACAGATCGTCGAGGTCGCGCAAGCCGGTCGAAATGCCGGTCATGCCCGACTGCTGGCGATACGCGGCCTCCATCATCTCAAGCGCGCCGACCGCGACCTCCTTGAAGCTGCGGAAATCGCGCTTGTAGGAACCGGACTCCGCAAGATCGAACAGCGACTTCTCCGCGTTTTCAATCTGGCTGTCGGCGCTGTTGTCGACGTCGGCCTCGAAGGCGTCGTTCACGACGTCCTCGCCGATCGTGATCAGTTCGCGCCTAACGAAGTTGTCGTGGATTTGCCGGCCGTACTCCGCGGCATTGATGATCGTCGCGGCCGAACTTGCCAGGCGCGCCAGGTAATCTGCACCGCCGATGTCGACCAGTGCTTCGTCCTGTTCGAAGAACGTTTTCAGTGTGACCGGGTTGGCGATCTGGCCGCGTTCGATGAGACGTTCGATGGCGTCGAAGATCCGTCCGTGGACCGGCAGGTAGAAGTGATCCGCGCGCAGGAAGTCGCCGACCCGGTTCATCGCATCGTTGTTGACCAGGATCGCGCCCAGCAATGCCTGCTCGGCCTCCTCGTTGTGCGGCATCGTGCGATAGGTAACGTCGTCGTCGCCGACAACGGAGAGGTCATGCGGACTAGTCTGAGCCATGGCGCCTGTCGAACTGGAGTGAGCCCGTCAAGCTAACAGAAAGCTGCTTGGCGGTGTGCGCCAACTCTTCGTGTGGCGACGAAAAAACTTCGCGCGTTGGCACTGACGCGTACCGTGATCTGGGGACCAATTTAAAGAACCGCACCCTGCCACCGATTGCCAGCCTCCTGCCGTGTGGATAAGTAACCATACCACGGCGGCAACACTGTGGCCGACTCTGACGGGGGAGACGGGTGAGCGACAAACGGTTTGAAGGCGGCAGTCACGTGGCGATCGAAGGCGATGGTCCGCCGGTCGTGCTGATCCATGGAGTCGGGCTTGACCACACCATGTGGGACGCCCAGGTGTCGGCTCTTGCGCAGCGCTATACAACGATTCGCTATGACATGCTGGGGCATGGGTCGACGCCGCGGCCGGACAAGGAACTCGAACTCGCTGACTTCGCCGAACAACTCGAGCGACTTTGTGATGCTCTAGAGCTCGATCGATTCGCACTCGTTGGCCTGTCGATGGGCGTGCTTGTGTCGCTCAAGTTCGCTCTATCCAAGGCCGACCGCTTGACCGCGCTGGTCCTCATGAACGGCGTCTACGACCGTACAGAGGAACAGCTCGCCGGCATTCGCGGACGCATCGCGCAAGCCGAGACGGAAGGGACGCAAGCCTTGATCGACGCGGCGCTGGAGCGCTGGCTGTCGGAAACCTACCGGCAACAAAACCCCGAAGCGGTCGCAGCGATTCGCAAGCGTCTGGAAAGTAACAATCCCGCAGACTTTCTGGCGGCCTACAAGATCTTCGCCGGTGCCGATCCGCAGTTGACCGGCCGGCTTTCGTCCGTCGCCTGTCCGACCTTGGTGACGACGGGTGAACTCGACCGCGGCTCGCTGCCGACCATGTCGCAAGCCATGGCGGCCGCGATACCAAACGCGGAGTGCGTTATCCTTGAAGGCCTGCGCCATTTGCCGACCACCGAAGGGGCTGACACGGTCAACGCGCTGCTGCTGGATTTCCTCGACCGAACCGTGCCGCGGTAACGCGCGACCCCTCACCCCAGCCCTCTCCCTCAAGGGGAGAGGGAGCGTGTTTTCGTTTCCCTCTCCCCAACGAGGGAGAGGGTTGCGCAGGCTTGGTCGCGTTAGCGTCCTAGCCGAAGCTGGGTGAGGGGGTAGCGCTCAACCGTGGGCGCGTTCCCAGTCGACCATGTAGTCGCGGGTCAAGGGCACGGTCATGAGTTTCTTGGAGAACTGCAACTGGAAGACCATCTGGTCATCGTTGCGGAACGCGTTCTCGCAGGCCAGGAGATAGAACTCCCACATCCGGCAGAACCGTTCGTCGTAGAGCTCGCGAATGCGGTCGCGGTGCTCCGTAAATCGGCGCCACCAGTGTTTCAGCGTATCGGCATAGTGCACGCGCAGGATCTCGATATCGGTTGAGAATAAGTGCGCGCGTTCGAACGCCGTCATCACCTCGGAAAGGGCAGGGGTATAGCCGCCCGGGAAGATGTACTTGCGAAGCCACGGGTTCGTGTTGCCGGGCTCGCTGAAACGTCCGATCGAATGCAGCACGCACACACCATCGTCGGCCAGCAGACTGCGCACCTTGCGGAAGAACTCGACATAGTGACCGGCGCCGACATGCTCGAACATGCCGACGGAGACGATGCGGTCGAACGGTCCTTCGAGATCGCGGTAGTCCTTCAGCAGAAATCTGACACGATCGGAAAGGCCTGCTTCCTGGGCGCGCCGGTTGGAGACCTCGTGCTGCTCCTTGGAGAGCGTAACGCCGGTGACGTCGACATCGGCGGTCTGCGCCAGGTAGATTCCCATGCCGCCCCAGCCCGAGCCGATGTCCAGCACCTTCTGACCCGGCTGCAACAGCATCTTTGACGCCAGGTGGCGTTTCTTGTCGGACTGGGCCTGCTCCAGCGTGCTGTTCTCGGTCGCGAAGTAGGCACAGGAGTACTGCCGGTCCTCGTCGAGAAACAGGTCGAACAGATCGTCGGAGAGATCGTAGTGATGGGCGACGTTCTTCTGCGCCTTGCCGACCGGGTTGTGCTGCTGGATCGGCCGCAGCACGTTGCGGCGCAGGAAGCCGCCAACTCGGCTCATCCGGTCGTCGCGATAGAGGCGGGACATGTTCGCGCCGAGCACCGCGAAGAAGTCCCTGAGTTCACCCTCTTCGATGGTCAGCGTGCCGTCCATATAGGCCTCGCCGACATGAAGCTGCGGATTGGTCAGCAGCTTGCGCTCAAGCGCCTTGTCGTGCAGGCGCAGAGCGACCGAAGGTTCTGCGCCGACCGTGCCGAAATCATGTGTTTTGCCGCGCGAATCGATTAGCCGCAGATGGCCGACCTCGATAAGACGGTTCAGGAAACCGGCGAGCAACATGCCGCGCGCATCCCCCCAACAAAGACCTAACCCGCGACCATGTTAGCCAGTCACTGCGACTCGGACAATGGACGGGATGAGCGCAAGCGAGCGTCTTGCGAGGTTTGTTTGTGAGTCATCATCGGCACAAGCCCACTAAGCGCCGAGTACTCTATTCCTTGGTCTCGTCCTCGTTGGCGGCCGGGCTTTCCTCGGCATCGCCGGCGGCCTCGTCGCCGCCATCCTCGCCGCCTTCGTCGGCTGCTTCCGCCACGTCTTCAAGAACCTGTTCAGCGACCTCGGCCTCAACCAGATCCTCGATCGCCGGTGCGGCCGCTTCTTCGGCCTCCTCCTCTTCGAAGGCGCCGACGGCGCGGCCCGTCTCGGCCTGAACGGCGGCCTCGTCCTCGCTGCGCGCCACGTTGGCGACGACGGTGACGTTGACTTCCGGATGCAGTGCGACGCGCACCTCGTGGATGCCCAGGCTCTTGATCGGATGGTCCAGGACGACCTGGCGCTTGTTGATGTCAAAGCCCTGCTCGGCGAGCGCGTTCGCAATATCGCGCGCGTTGACGGAGCCATAGAGCTGCAGACTGTCGCTGGCCTGGCGGATCAGGACCGCCTGGGCGCCGTCCAGGTCGCTGGCCGAGTTCTCCGCGCCATCGCGCATTTCGGCATTGCGCGCTTCCAATTCGGCGCGCCGGGACTCGAACTCAGCGATGTTGTCCTTGGTCGCGCGCAGCGCCTTGCCGTGCGGAATCAAAAAATTGCGGGCGTAGCCCGGCTTGACGTTGACCACGTCTCCCATGTTTCCGAGCGCTTCAACGCGCTCCAGCAACACGATATCCATCTAGTCCTCCATCTCAGGGTCAGTTCCCGGGCCGAAACGCTCACGGAAATTGCCCCAGCGGTCAGCCAGCCCAATGGCGGCGAATGTCAGGGCCCCGAAGGGCTGAAATACGATGACGATCATGTAGACGGCGGTCAGGATCAGAAACTGAAACGACAGGCCACGCGTCATGCCATGCATCACGGCGAGCCCCTGTAGCAGAAACCCGACTATAAAAACCAGTGTAAATCCGGTCGTTACGTAGGTCAGGAAGACCACCCAGTGCTCGGTGCCGAGAATATCCTCGGCCAAAAAGGCGATCAAAAGGCATAAAAGACCGCCGATCACCGCCCAGGTCGGCATGGCCATGCGCCAAAAAGCGGGGCTGGGCCTGAGATTTCGGCCGGTGTTGACCAACAGGCCCTGGGCAAGCGCGCCACAGCAGGCCAGGCTGACCATCACCGTGGCGATGACGGCACCCATGACGAGGCTGTCCCATTGACTGACGAGTTCGGCGTACTCCGCCGGTTCCGATTCGCCATAAAGTGCGCTGACGAGGATCTGCAGGTTGTTTTGGATGGTCTCCACAAGACCATCTTCGGATAGGCCAAGCAGAACTGAGACCAGCACGACATCGAACAGGCCGATGATCACCAGTAGCTGAAGCATAGCGTTCAGCGGAAACCAATGGGTCTTGCCGTCTTTGTCTTCGCGTGACTGCATCGCCAGGTGAGAGATCAAGAAGGCGGGCAAGACGAAGAACACGCTGAACACGCTGCCCAGCAGGGGATCGGCGGCCGACGTCAGAAACGCCGCGATCACGGCGACCGCGCCGGCGATTCCGCTGGCGGTCCCGCCTCCGCCCAGACCCGCCAGAAAGATCGGCAGGGGCGACAGGAAGACCATAAAGAGGCCCCAGGCCGAGCCCGATAGGCCGACGATATAAAGCGTCGCGCTGACCATGCCAGCGACGACGGCAAGAAGGTTGGGAATCATGGCGGCCGGCCGTTGCCGGTCGGCGGCTTACTGGCCGACGTAGGGCAGCAGCGCCAGGAAGCGGGCCCGCTTGATCGCCCGGGCCAGTTCACGCTGTTTCTTCGCGGAAACGGCGGTGATCCGGCTGGGAACGATCTTGCCGCGCTCGGAGATATAGCGCTGCAGGAGCTTGACGTCCTTGTAGTCGATGGCCGGCGCGCCGTCGCCCGAGAACGGGCAGGTCTTGCGGCGGCGCCAGAACGGGCGGCGCGGTGCCAGCGGCGGGCCAGGCTGACGCATGGCGCTCATGTCTCGTCTCCACTCGGTGCGGCTGCGGCCTCGCCGGCAGCGTTGTCTGGTTTGGCGTCGCGGTCGCCACGCGGGCGGTCGTCGCGGTCGCGGTCGCCACGCGGGCGGTCGTCGCGCCCACGATCGTCGCGGCGCGGACCGCGATCGTCACGGCTGGCGCGGCTCTTCATCATCGCTGTCGGCTCGCTATCAAGCTCCTCGACCCGGATGTTGAGGTAGCGGATGACATCCTCGTTGATGCGGAAATTGCGCTCCAACTCGTGGATCGTATCGCCGGACGCGTCGACGTTCATGAAGACATAGTGGCCCTTGCGGCTCTTCTTCATGCGATAGGCCAGCGACTTCAGACCCCAGAACTCGGTCTTGGTGACGGCGCCGCCATGCTCCTTGATCATGCCCTCGACCTCTTCGGCCAGGGTCTCGACCTGCTGCGGCGACACATCGGGTCGCACGATGAACGTGCTCTCGTAGAAAGGCATCGGGCCCTTCCTCTCAAACTAGAACGACAAAAGACGAACGCCGGCGTATTGATCGGGTACGCCGATCAGCCCAAAGGGCCTGCGCCAGCGAGCGGCGCACTATAGCGATTTTGCCTTGGCGATCAAGCATGCTTGACAGGGCCCTGTCGAGCCCGTTGACTGCGCCGATTCTAGCCCTGGGCGGGGGTTACCCGGGCGCTCTCCACAAGCTGAAAGGCTCCTTATGTCGCGTGCCTTTGTGTTTCCTGGCCAAGGCAGCCAGAAGGTCGGTATGGGTGTGGCGCTGGCCGAGGCGTTTCCGACGGCCCGGCATGTGTTCGAGGAGGTCGATGATGCCCTCGAACAGCGCCTCTTCCGGCTGATGGCCGAGGGGCCGGAGGACGAGCTCACCCTGACCACCAACACCCAGCCCGCGCTGATGGCCTCGTCCATCGCCGTGCTCCGGGTGCTGGAAGCAGAGGGCGGACACGCCCTGGACCAGATGGTCGCCATGGTTGGCGGCCACTCGCTGGGTGAATACTCCGCCCTGGTCGCCGCCGGCTCGCTGCCCTTGGCTGAAACGGCGCGCCTGCTGCGTTTGCGCGGCGAGGCCATGCAGGAGGCCGTCCCGGTGGGTGAGGGCGCCATGGCCGCGATCCTGGGGCTGGAACTCGATGACGTCCACGCGCTGGTCGACGAGGCCGCCGCCATCGGCGTCTGTGCCGTCGCCAACGACAACTCGACTGGTCAGGTCGTGGTCAGCGGCGCCAAGGACGCGGTCGAGAAGGCGGCTGAACTGGCGACCGAAAAGGGCGCCAAGCGCGCGATCATGTTGCCGGTCAGCGCGCCGTTTCATTGCCCCCTCATGCAGCCGGCCGCCGAGCGCATGGCCGAAGCACTGGAAACCGTCACCATCGGCGCGCCGGCCGTGCCGGTCGTCGCCAACGTGACCGCCCAGCCGGTCAGCGTGCCGGAAACCCTGCGCGGCCTGCTGGTCGAGCAGGTCACCGCGACCGTCAGATGGCGCGAGGGCGTCTTGACCATGAAGCAGCACGATGTCGACACCCTGATCGAACTGGGAACCGGCAAGGTGCTGAGTGGCCTTGCCCGCCGCATCGACCGCGACCTCAAGGGCGTTTCCGTCGAAACGCCGGACGATGTCGAGGCCGTCCTGAAAACGTTCTGATTGGGGGAGACCGCATGTTCGACCTTTCCGGCAAGACCGCGCTGGTTACCGGCGCTTCCGGCGGCCTGGGCGGCGCTATCGCGCGCGGCCTGCATGGCCAGGGCGCCACGGTCGGCATCGCCGGGCGCCGGCAAGACGCGCTGGATGAACTGGCCGGTTCGCTCGGCGAGCGCTGCCACGTGCTGGTCGCCGACCTGGCCGAGGCCGAGGCGCCGGCGGCGCTGGCCGCTGCCGCCGATGAGGCCATGGGCCAGGTCGATATCCTGATCAACAACGCCGGCATTACCCGCGACACCCTTGCGATGCGCATGAAGGACGACGACTGGCAGGCGATCCTGGACGTCAACCTGACGGCCGGATTTCGTCTGACCCGCGCGCTCCTGCGCGGCATGCTGAAACGACGCCACGGCCGCATCGTCGGTATCACCTCGATCGTCGGCGTTACCGGCAATCCGGGCCAGGTCAACTATGCAGCGGCCAAGGCCGGGATGATCGGCATGTCGAAGTCATTGGCCCAGGAAGTCGCGGAGCGCGGCATTACCGTCAACTGCATCGCTCCGGGTTTCATCGAGACCGCGATGACCGATGCCCTGAACGATGACGTGCGCGCGAACCTGTTGCAGCGGATCCCCGCCGGACGCCTTGGCGCCTCCGACGATATCGCCGCGGCAGCCGTCTTTCTCGCCAGTGACGAGGCCGCCTATGTCACCGGTCAGACGCTGCACGTCAACGGCGGTATGGCCATGATTTGACGGCCGGATTTGGTCCACCGAAAAGGGGCTTTTCCAGCTATCGCATGGCAGACTAAAGTGTGTTACATGGACGCGCCCCGGGGGTAGGGGCCAGCAGTTTTCAGTCATGCAGCGTGCTTATCCGGAGCGCGCAAGTCACGGAATTTCTTGAGAAATCATGGAGGTTGTGTCCCGATGAGCGATGTGTCTGATCGCGTAAAAAAGATCGTCGTCGACCATCTCGGCGTCGATGAAGCCAAGGTCACGGACAGCGC
>JBCCIS010000096.1 GCA_039028155.1 Pseudomonadota bacterium | reverse complement strand
GTCTTTGCACCGCATGCCTCCACCTCGGACTACGCTGCGTGAAGTCCAGTAGCAGATGTGTCACCCTTTCAGGTCATCCATCAAAAATTTCTCCCACCCGATTTCTGTTCTTGTCCGGAGGGTACTATGGCTGTTTTTGAACTACATGTATACAAAAGAAGGAGTTATAGGCGTGAAAAGGCGTTTGATTGCGCGCATAAAAACGCTCCTGATTATAATGCGATTACGATGGGACCGCAGAATTGAGAATTAATGGACCGTGATACTCTGTGATGAGTGTGAACAAAGGGAGAGATGATGCTTTCTGCGTCGTCATGGACAGTGTCCCATGCAGGTGCGATGTCAGTTATTCTTCTGGCAATTGTCACCAAGATTTGTCACTGAGTGTCCCGGGTATTCAGGATACAGGGTCTGCTCTAGGCCGCCACCGGCGGCTGCACGCCTTTCTTCGCACACTTGCGCAGATAGACCTTTCGCCAATACTCGTGCCGGCCCAGTTGTTTCTGTTGGTCTATGAGGCGCTCAATAAACGCTATCTTCTTCTTGTTGTTCTTTAGTTTCTTGTAACTCTTTTTTTGTTTTTTGGTCATCGTGCATCCGATGCACCGGTCCTGCATTTTGAACTTGCAGACATCAACGCAAGGCGACGGGATCTTCGGCAACGCTGGGCTCCTTCACGTGGGCTCTTGTGTTTGACCGGTGCAGGGGCCGGACCGACGCATTCTGCTTATCCTCGCTATCACTGTTCCGCCGTCGGGCTCAAGCCCTGACTCGATGGCCTGTCCGTCAACGGTGTTGATCACCTGTGCCAGGAGGCTGCCCTAGAGGTGACGTTTCAGGAAGTCGCAGATCAGTCCGTATTCGCGCGCGGCCGCCGGGCCGGTAAAGCGGGCGCGCATGAAGCCGTGGATCATGCGCTTGGCCTCGCGATAGGTGACGGCGCCGCCGTCGGCTGCGATTCTGGCAGCGAAGTTGCGGCCGTCGTCACGGATCGGATCAATCTCCGCCGAATGCACCCAGAACGGTGGCAGACCGGCAAGGCTGTTTGCCATGATCGGGCGGGCATAGGGGTCGTCGGTGTCGCGGTCTTTGGAGAGATAGAGGTTGCGGTACTTGATGGTGCCCTCGCGGGTCAGGCCCGGCCCGTCGGCATGTTCGATGTAGGACGGATGGTCGTGGTCGAGCCCGGTGGCCGGATAGATGATGGCGACGCAGGCGACGGCAGGGCCGTCTTCATCGCGCGCTTTCAGGGCGAGCGCCGCGCCCAGATTGCCGCCCGCGCTGTCGCCGGCAAGACCGATACGCCCGGCGTCGACACCGAGCGCCGCCGCGTTCTCGGCCAGCCAGGTCAGGACGCCCCAGCAGTCGTTGAAGGCGGCGGGGTAGGGATGTTCCGGCGTCAGGCGGTAGTCGACGCTGACGACCACGCAGTCGGCGTTGTCCGCATAACCCCAGGCGATCGAATCGGAGCTGTCGAGGTCGCCCAGCATGAAACCGCCGCCGTGCATGTAGATGACGGCGGGCGCGGAGTCGGGCGCGTTCGCTGGCCGGTAGATGCGCACGGGCACCTTGTGCTCCGCCGTCTCGACAACGTCGTCACGGATCGCCATGTCGTCGGGTGGCGGCCGGTTGGTGGCGGCCGCGTACGCTGTCCAGAACCGGCGCTGGTCTTCCGGCGTCTCGCCCTTCGGGCCGATCTTGTCGCGCACGTCGACCAGGAATTGCATGTCCGGATGGATGTCTTTTGCACTCATGACTTTCCTCTGGCTTGACCCTTCGCCCGGTCGCACCCAGGCTTCGACGAAACAGCATCATAGGAGGAAGAGGTCATGGGCGAACAGGTCTGGCGGCTACCTTACGGACGCTCACATGTGATTTCGGCCAAGGCCGGCCCGCTGATGTTCGTCGGCGGTGCCGGTGATTTCGACGGCGACGGTCAGATGCGCCATCCCGATGACCTGAACGCTCAGATCGAAGGCGCCATGACCAATGTCGCGGAAGCATTGGCGCTCGAAGGCGCCGGGCTGGAGGACATCGTCCGCTTGAAGGTGTTCTATTCCGCCGACCCGGGTGAGGACGGGCTCGGCGTCATCGCGCGGCTGGTTGATCCAATCGTGGCCGACCTTCTGCCGGCAGTGACGGCCAACCCGGTACCGCTTCAGCCTTTCGCCGGGCAGACGGTACAGATCCAGGCGATTGCGCAGCCGGGCTGGCGCGATAGCGACCACCGCTCTGTCAGCCGGCCGGTGCCGGACGCGCACAAGGAGAGCTTCCGCGGTCGGGACCTCACCGTCGGCCTGCGTGCCGGCGAGTTCATCGCGGTGCCCGGCCGCACCGGTGAGAGCGCTGGTGCCGACGGCATCGCCCAGACGCACGAGGTCATGCAGGGTCTGACCGACACGCTGGTTGAACTCGGTGCCTCAATGCAGGACGCGATCAAGAAGGAAGGCTATTACTTCGGCACGACCCAGGATGAGTGGGCCGCCATGGCGGCGGTACGCGCGACCTATTTCAAGGAACCCGCTCCGCCGGCGACCGTCGTTCCGTGTCATCGCCTTTGGCCCCAGGATGCGCTAACCAAGGTCGAGGTGCTCGCGTTTCGCGAGGAATGGAACGGCTTCGATAAATACATCCCGCGCGGCGACAGCTGGCCCAAGCGGGTTTGGGACTGGCCGATCCCCGTACCCTACCGCCAGGGCAGCCGCCTGCGCGGCACGATCTGGACCGGCGGCCAGGTGCCGTTCGAACCGGGCCGGAACCGTGGCGTCAACATCTACCCCGGCGAACTCTTGCCGCAGACCCGTTTCACCATGAGCTATATCGACGACATCCTGCGCGGCTTCGATGCGGTCTCGTCTGATCTGGCGCTGCTGGTCTGTTACTTCACGTCATCGGGTAGCCAGGAGGAGACCGAGCGCTTCCTCGACACCGTCGCCGATTGTGTCGCCGGCCCGTTGCCGCCAATCACCTGCGTGCCGCAGCCGCACATGCACAACCCGGATATGACCGTCGAAATCTGGGGAGTCGCGCGCGGTTAGGCGCCTCGCAGGAGCCATTGATCGTAGCCGCGTTTCGACCGATTCGGGCGTCTGCTATGCTCTGAGGGCCGAACGGCATTGGCGTCAAACACTGGTCGGGATGCATGAAGCGGGTGAAGTGGCGGGCGATCTGGCTGGTCTGCTGGGCATTGATTCTGATCGCGGACTTTCTGTTCGGGCTTAGAACCCATCTGTCTTCACTGGTCACCGGCGCTGAACTCGATGAGCCCGACATCTTCCATTACCGGCTGCAGACGGGGCTGCTGGTCGTCTTTGTCGTCGTGGCGCTGGCGCCGGTGGTCTGGCCAATTCTGCAGCGTCTGTTCGTCGAAAAAACACCCACGAAACCGGTCGAGCTCGAACGCGACGAACGCGATGCCAGCCTTGCCGAGGCGCTCAGTTATCTCGTGCACCAATCCGCTTGGGGTGCCGCCCGTGATACCGCGGATGAGGATGGACTCCAGGACGCCGCAGACCTCCTCGAAGAGGCCGCGCGAAAGGGGAGGCTGCACGTGCGGGGCGTACCGCCGGGCGGCACATCCCGCGAGACCGTTACGGCCGACTACTGGCTATCGGCCGCCATCGACATGGTGGCGACCCTCGACGGCACCGGCAGCGGCGGCCAAGGCGTCGCGCGCGACAAGAAGAAGGGCGGACACATACCGATCTATCAAGCAATGGTCGTCGACCGTGAAGCGCTCAAGAAACTCTGGCCACCGGACAATGCCTGGCGACGCACGAGCCGGGCGACGGCGCGAGGTCTCGCCCAAAGTGTCCGGCTCGCCAATCGTAAACCGAACCCGGACTGACGCGGCGAGGTCACGAACGATTCTGATCCATGCCTCGATTCGCTGACGCCGGCCGCCCGTCGGCCCACGGGTGGACGCGTTCCAGAATGGCACCGAGCCTTAGGACCTCGTGGTCCGACCACCACGGGCCGATGATCTGGAGCGCGGTCGGCAGGCCGGACACCGTAAAACCGGACGGCACGCTCAGGGCCGGGTTGCCGGTCAGGTTGAAGGGGTATTGGTAGGCGGTCCAGCTTTGCCGTGTGATGCCGCAAGGCTTGCCGTTGATGACCACATCGCTGGTCGCGTCGAACTCGGCCAAGAGCGGCGGGCAGGCGGTGGTCGGGGACATCACGACGTCATAGGTCGCGAACAGCGCCTGGACGCGGTGATAGAGGTCGCCGCGCGCAGCCTCAGCGTCGGCGCGGTCGGCCAGCGAAAAGGCGCTGCCCCATTCGCCGAAGGTGACGAGCGACGGGGTGAGCTGGGCGCGCTGGTCCGACGTCATCGCCTCGATCATGACGTGGAAGGCGCTTTGATAGAGCACGCGTCCCGCCGGCTCCGCCCAGTCGAAACCGTCAGGGATCGGTTCGACGCGGGCACCCAAGTCCTCATAGACGGCGAGCGCGGCCCGTGTGTTGGCGGCGACCTCCGGGTCGATCTCCGGGTTCGCCATTTTCTCCGCAAAGCCGATGGTGATGCCCTTAAGATCGTTGCCGACCAGCGCCGGGCAGGCTGCCGCCTGGCCCTGGGCCAGGCTCCAGGGGTCGCTGGCGTCGGGGCCGGCCATGACATCCAGCATCAAGGCGGCGTCGCCGACCGTGCGTGTCATTGGCCCGGTATAGGACTGGTTGGCGAAGGGGTCGCCCTTGGCTTCGTGGGGGATCCGGCCGCGTGTCGGCTTCAGGCCAACAATGCCGGCGCTGGCCGCCGGGCCGCGGATCGAACCGGCGCCGTCCGTGCCGACCGCCAGAGGCGCCAAACCCGCCGCGACAGCGGCCGAGGCGCCGCCCGATGAGCCGCCGGGCGTCCTTGAGAGGTCCCAGGGGTTGCGGGTGATGCCGGTCAGCGGGCAATCGGTCAGGCCCTTGTGGCCGAACTCCGGCGTCGTCGTCTTGCCCACGATGATGGCGCCGGCGGCCTTCAGCCTGGCGACGGCCGGCGCGTCGTGATCGGCGACCGTCTCGGCGAACAGCAGGGAGCCCTGTTTGTTGTATTGCCCGCCGACCGCCACCAAGTCCTTCACGCTGACCGGAACGCCGTGCAGTGGTCCGAGCATGGTGCCCTTGGCAACCGCGTCCTCGGCGGCCTGTGCGGTTTCGAGCGCCTCGCCGGGGGTTACGGTGACGAAAGCGTTGATGGTGTCCTGGCTCGCTTCAATTGCCGCCAGGACGGTGCGAACATAGTCGACGGGCGAGAGGTCGCGACGCCGGATCAGCGCCGCCGCCTCGACCGCCGAGAGATAAAGCAGATCGTCGGTCATGGAAGCATTGCGCGCCCAGGGGCCAGGCGGGTCAAGAGCTTTTGGGATAGATTGGGACGTTAGGGGGGATTACGGACGTGTTGATCAGCGCAAGCGGCTATCAGTTCGACTTCAAGAAGTCGGTACCGTTGGATCCGTTCCCGGTCAGCGCCAGGCTGCGCGGCAATATTGTTATCGGTGCTCTGCTCGTCCTGATCGCGATCGTTTGGACCGGCGTCAATCTCTTTATCGGCCAAACCCTGGTCCAGGAACCGATGCCGGTGCCGCTGATCCTGATCCCGGTGATCGGCATTGGTCTGGGTCTGCTCGCCTTCGCTTGGCGGATCATCATGTACCGTCGTGTCATCACGATCGACCGCGATCTGGTGACGATCGATCAACGCACGTGGTGGCGAACCAAGCGGCGAACGGCGGCGATGACGACCTATCCCGGTGTACTGCGCAAGAAGGTTACCTACACCCGCAACAAGAAGACGTATGAAGCCTTTCTCAGCCTGCTCACCCATGCGGACCGCGGCATGACCGTCGTGCTTGCCGCGTCGCAGGACGAAGCCGACGGCCGCAAGCAGACCGAGGAATACGCCCGCTGGCTCGACAAACCGGCGCTGGAGGAAACTGCCGACGGTTACCTGGCACGCGATCCCGAAGACCTCGACAAGCCGCTCGCGCAACTTGTTGCCGAAGGCAAGATCGTCTCCAGCTACCGTTCCGGCAGCACACCGCCCGCCGAGGTCAAGGTCGAGCAAAGCGACGACCTGATCGTCGTCAGCTTTCTTAAAGGCGCCATCGCCATGTGGGTGTGGGCGCTGATCGCCGGTGTCGCGGCGGGCGCGGCCTTTGTCATCATCGCGTTCGCGACGGATCTCGACGCCAGGATCGCCGGTGGTGCCGTCGCCTTTCTGGTCCTTGTCGGGGTTCTGTTTTTCGCGACCCGGCAAATGCGCACGACCCGTCAGATCCTGATACGGCGCGCCAATCTGAGCCTGGCCAGCACGACGAAATCCGGGCCTGAGATCAAAAAAACCATGGCGCTCGACGACATCGAGACGATTCGTGTCGCCAAGACCCGCTATTACGGCTGGGCGCTCCACATCGACACGGATGCCGGCTCGCTGACCACCGGTGAAGGCATGCCGCGGCGCGCGCTGACCTGGGTGCAGGACCTGATCATCGCGGCGGTCGCGACGGCGGGCGGCGGCAATCGCCAGGCGTAATCCGCGCATGACCATGTCACCTCAACTTGCCCGCGCGCTCGCCTATCCGTTCGACCCGCCCGGCCACTCCTTCGTGTTCGTCGCCGGAGAGGGTTACCGCCTGGTCGAGAGCGGTACCGACCTGTTTGCCGACGCCCGGATCGAGCGCGACGGCAGCCACGTCCATCTGGGCCGCGCGCTCGCCGAGCTTGGAGCCGGTCAGACTGATGGCATGGAGCGGCGGACACCGGTCGTGGGCTACGGCTCCAACGCCTCGGCCGCGCGCCTGGCTGAAAAGTTTGGCGACGGGCCGGATCACGTCATTCCGGTGCTGCGTTGCCGCCTCTACGATCACGATGTCGTCTACGCAACTCACTTCGCCAGCTATGGCTCCCTGCCGGCTGCTGTTTTCTCAAGCCCCGGCACCGAAGCTGAGGTCTCGGTCAGCTTCCTGACCGACCACCAGTTGGAGGTCATGCATGCATCGGAGGGCGATAACTATCGCTTCGGCGTGCTGGAAACGGTGATCGAGGTTGAGGGCCTTGGCGCCCTGAAGAACCCCTCGACCTACATCACCGTTCACGGCGTCTTCGGGCTGGAGGGATCGCCCGTCGCGTTGAGCGCGATCAGCGCCCGCCGGCGGCGTTTTGCCGCGCGCGATCAAAAGACCGTGTTGGAGGCCGCATGCCACGCTCTTGGCGGCGGCGATATCGATACCTTCGTCTCCGCCATGGTCGCCGACAAAGCCCATCGCTTGGATCAATGCCGGGCGCTGCGCCGCCACGCGATCGCACACGGGGACTAGCCCGCATTTCTCACTCTCCCGCTGGTCTGCGTTTCGTTGTGGCGAGTGCTATGAGGGCGAAGGACGCGAAAAGCGTATGACGACATACGGTTGAGCGGCTTTCGCCCGCAGATGGCAGCCAGAACGCAACCCTGCGGGCCGGGTGAACGCGGTGACAGCGCGCGTCGACCGGCTCGACCGATGCGCTGCATCGCTCTTCACCGCCCTCCTTCTCTGTCACCACGTTGACCCGGCGCAGACCGTCGGGAGTGTGAGAAATGCGGGCTAGCCGATGGCCAGCTGACCGGCGACGACGGCGACAAAGACGATCACGCCGATCTGTGCATTGGAAAAGAAGCGCTTCTGGCACGACGCCGGCGTATCCAGATCAACCGAACGCACCTGCCAGATCAGATGCGCGGCCACGGCAATCACGATCAGATAGAACGGCCAGGCGAGACCGGCGGTCAGGCCTGACGCAATCAAACCCATCATGAAGACGCCATAGAACCCGCTGACCCAGGGCTTCGTCTGGTCGCCGAACCTCAGCGCCGTCGACTTGACGCCGACCGCCAGGTCGTCGGTCTTGTCCTGATGCGCATAGATGGTGTCGTAGCCGATTGTCCAGGCGATGCACCCGGCATAAAGCAGCAGCGCCGGCAGGCCGAGCTCGCCCTTGACCGCGACCCAGCCGACCAGCGCGCCCCAGTTGAATGTGAGACCCAGGAAAAGCTGCGGCCAATAGGTGATCCGCTTCATAAGCGGATAAAGCGCGACCAGCCCGAGCGAGGCGGCGCCGATGAGGATGGCCGAGCGGTTCAGTTGCAGCAGGATTGCCAGGCCGACCAGCAGCAACAGGGCGAGGAACACCAGGGCGGCCGGTACGGAGATGACGCCGCTTGCCAGGGGGCGGGCCCGCGTTCGCTCGACACGGGCGTCGAAATCGCGGTCCATGATGTCGTTGATGACGCAGCCGGCGACGCGCATGACGAAAGCGCCGATCAGGAACAGGATCAGGAGGCGCAGGTCCGGCCAGCCGCCGTCGGTGGCCAGCGCCGTCGACCACCAACACGGCCACATCAGGAGCCAGACGCCGATCGGGCGGTCGACCCGCGACAGCTTCAACCACGGTTTCAGGCTATCCGGCGCCTTGCGGTCGACCCATGTGGCGCCCGGTGGGCCCACAATTGATCCTGGACTGTCATTCGATGACATGGTTTACGCCGGTCCCATCAACCTGGTTCCAGGGAAGTCACCATGCTGCGGATCGACGGCCGGCCCGTCCCACGCCTTTATGTCGAAGCCGGTCTGGAAGCGGGCCGCCCGGTGCCGTTGGCCGAGGCGCAGCACCACTACCTCGCACGGGTCATGCGCTTGAAGCAAGGTGATGCGGTCGCGCTGTTCAACGGCCGCGACGGTGAATGGCTGGCCCATCTTGACGGGGCTGGCGCTGTCGCCAGGCGCTGCCTGCGCGACCAGGGCCTGGAACCCGACATCTGGCTGGTCTTCGCGCCGATGAAAAAGGAACGCCTGCGGTTTCTGGCCGAAAAGGCGACCGAACTCGGCGTTTCCACGCTGGTGCCCGCCATGACCGAGCATGCCAGCGCCCCGGCGCCGCGCGAGGGCAAGATGCGCGACTGGGCGGTCGAGGCCGCCGAACAATGCGGCAGGCTGAGCGTGCCGGACTGCATGGCTCCGCAAGCCATGGCTGCGATACTGGAGGCCTGGGACGAGGCGCGCTGCTTGATCCTGTGCGACGAAACGGGTGGCGGGAAACCGGCGATGGCGGTGTTCGCGCGCGGCGCGCAGGCGCCCGCGGCGCTTGTGGTCGGCCCGGAAGGCGGCTTTTCCGACCGGGAACGCGATCTGATCGGCCGGATTCCCGTCTCGGTTGCCGTTGGTCTTGGCCCCCGCATCCTCCGTGCCGAGACCGCCGCCGTGGCCGCTCTTGCGTATTGGCAAGCCGCCCAAGGTGACGCTAGGTTAAACCCCGCTGCCGCTCGGGACATACAAGACGCCTGAGGCTCTATCCTTTGTCTATTCCTTCCGCGCTGAATACCACACCGCTTACCGACAAAAGCCAGCTCATCGAGCGGCTGGAGAGCGGCTGTAAACCGCCCGAGACTTGGCGCATCGGCACCGAGCTGGCTTTTGTCGGTAAGCGGTGTGGTATTCAGCGCGGAAGGAATAGACAAAGGATAGAGCCTCAGGCGTCTT
>JBCCIS010000095.1 GCA_039028155.1 Pseudomonadota bacterium | reverse complement strand
TTAGCTGGAGGTATATAGAAACTGGTCACTTCGCCAGCATGTACACAGAAGGAGTGCACTAGTTGTCCTAAGCTAAGATCCCACAGATTCACTGAAAAGTCTGAGCTACCAGATAGCAGGTAATTAGGATTGTAGCGCGACTCGCGCGGGCGACACCGTCGTCATCAACTGCATGATGATCGAGGCCGAGATGTAGGGCATGACGTTCAAGGCAAAGATCGTCATGCGCTCCAGCGCGCCGCCGGAGAACATGTTGAACATCGACAGCACGCCGCCGGCCTGCTGCTGGAAAATGTCGTTCAGGATCGCCGGGTCGATACCGGGAATCGGAATGTAGGTGCCCAGGCGGTAGATGATCAAAGCGCCCAGGGTGAACCACAGGCGCTTTTTCAGTTCCGTCGCCTTGCCAAAGGCGGAGAAGTTCAGATTGCTGGCGAGTTGGTCAGCCGCAGATGCCATTCAGGGCTCCCTTGCCGGCCGTTTACTCGGCCGACGTCTCCTCGGTTTTGGCGGCGCGCGGCGCTTTCATCGTGACCGAACCGCCGGCCTTCTCAACCGCAGCCACCGCGTTCTTGCTGGCGCCGGTAACGTGAAGATCGACCTTCGCCGTCAGCTCGCCGCGCCCAAGAAGGCGCACGCCATCCAGCTCGCGTCGGATCACGCCGGCCGCCTTCAACGCTTCGGCATCGATCGGCTTGCCGGCATCGAGCTTCTTGTCATCGATCGCCTTTTGCAACCGGCCCAGATTGACCTCCGCATACGACTTGGCCGACGGGTTATGGAAACCACGCCGCGGCAGACGGCGGTAGATCGGCATCTGGCCGCCCTCGAACGTGGAAAGCGCCACGCCGCTGCGGGATTTCTGACCCTTGTGGCCACGCCCGGCTGTCTTGCCCAGGCCCGAGCCGATGCCACGGCCCTTGCGTTTGCGGGCATGGGTGGCGCCGGCGTTGTCGCGAATATCGTTCAGTTTCATGACCTTACTGCTCTCTATATCGGGTGCGTCAGACGTCTTCGCAACGCACCAAATGAGACACCTTGGCAATCATGCCGCGCACGGCGGGCGTGTCCTCAAGCTCGCGTGATCGGTGCAGCTTGTTCAGACCCAGCCCGACCAGCGTCTGACGCTGGTCCTTGGGGCGGCCAATCGGGCTGCCAATCTGGGTTACCCGCACTTTCTTTCCTGAGCTGGCTTTCGCCATGACTTAGGCCTCCGCGTACTCGGTGTTGCGACCCAACACATCGTTCACTTTTTTGTTGCGCTTGGAGGCAACCGCGCGGGGCGCGAGTGTGCGGCCCAGCGCATCAAAGGTCGCCTTGATGACGTTATGCGGATTGCCGCTGCCGGTCGATTTGCAGACGACGTCCTGGGCGCCCAGCGCCTCGAACACCGCGCGCATCGGACCGCCGGCAATGATGCCGGTGCCCGGAGGCGCCGACCGCAGGATAACCTTGCCCGCGCCAAACCGGCCCTTCACATCGTGATGCAGCGTGCGGCCCTCGCGCAGCGGCACGCGCACCATGTTGCGCTTGGCCTGCTCGGTTGCCTTGCGTATCGCCTCGGGCACCTCGCGCGCCTTGCCGGCGCCGTGGCCGACACGACCCTTCTGGTCGCCGACGACGACGATCGCGGCAAAGCCGAAACGACGCCCGCCCTTCACCACCTTCGCAACACGGTTGATGCTGACGAGCTTCTCGAGAAACTCGTTGGCTTCCGCATCGCGGTCGCCACCGCGCTGGCCACGTTGGCCGCCGCGCTGTCCGCCGCGATCTCGACCTGCCATTGCCATTTCTATCCTACCCTTCGCCTAAAACTTGAGGCCGCCCTCGCGGGCGGCATCGGCCAGGGCCTTGACCCGGCCGTGATAACGATAGCCGCCGCGATCGAACACGACGTCCGTGACGCCGGCCGCCGTCGCGCGTTCGGCGATCAGCTTGCCGACCTCGGCCGCGGCTTCGATGTTCGCACCGGACTTGCCCTTGGCGCGCACGTCCTTTTCCAGGCTCGACGCCGAGGCAACCGTGTGGCCCGCCAAGTCGTCGATGATCTGCACGTAAATGTGCATCCCCGAACGGTTGACCGACAGGCGCGGCTTGCCGTTCGCCTCGCGGCGCAGGCGCGCGCGAACGCGGCTCCGCCGCCGCTGGAATAGATGGTTCGCCGATTTCATCTCATCACCTACTTCTTCTTGCCTTCCTTGCGGAGCACGTACTCGCCCTTGTAGCGCACGCCCTTGCCCTTATAGGGCTCGGGCGGACGGTAGCCGCGGATGTTGGACGCGACCTGGCCGACTTGCTGCTTGTCGGCACCCGATACGACGACCTGCACCTGGCTGGGACACTCGATGGTCACGCCATCGGGAATCGGAAACTCGACATCGTGGCTGAAACCAAGCTGCAGGCGCAGGGTCTTGCCTTGGATCTGCGCGCGGTAACCGACACCCTGGATCTCCAACTCGCGCGAGTAACCGTCGGACACGCCGGTAATCATCGCTTCGATGTTGCTGCGCATGGTGCCCCACAAAGAGCGCGCGAACTTCGATTCCGACATCGGCTTGATGACGACCTTGTTGTCCTCGACCGCCACCGACACATCGGCCAGTAGCTGACGGCTCAACTCGCCCTTCTTGCCCTTCACCGTGATCGCGTCGGCGGCCACGTCGACCGTGACGCCGTCGGGAATGGTAATCGGGTTCTTGCCAACTCGTGACATCGTCTGTTCCTCGTCCAGTCCTCTTTCGCCGCGATCAAAAGACGCGGCAAAGCACTTCGCCACCCACATTGGTCGCGCGTGCCTCGTGATCGGTCATCACACCACGCGGTGTCGACACGATGGCAACGCCCAGACCGCCGTAGACGCGCGGCATATCCCGGGCACCGGAGTAAACTCGCCGGCCCGGTTTGGAAATGCGGCCGATCTCACGGATCACCGGCTCGCCTTCGTAGTACTTCAGCTCGATCACCAGTTGAGGCTTTTTGGGCTCGGTCTCTTCCTTGCGGAAGTCGCGGATATAGCCCTCGCGCTTGAGAACCTCGAGCACGTTTTCCTTCAACTTCGACGCCGGGCAGTTCACCGCCGACTTGCGCCGCAGGTGGCCGTTGCGAATGCGTGTCAGCATATCGCCGAGCGGATCTGTCATAGCCATCGCGTGCCCTCCTTACCAGCTCGACTTGACCATGCCGGGGATCTTGCCTTCCGAAGCCAGATCCCTGAGCGCGATGCGCGACATGTTGAGCTTACGGTGATAGCCGCGCGGACGACCTGTGACGCCGCAGCGGTTCTTGACCCTGACGGGCGAGGCATTGCGCGGCAGTTGCGCAAGCGCCAGGCGCGCCTGGAAACGCTCTTCCATCGGCAGCGCGCGATTGTTCGCGATCGCCAGCAAGCGCGCCCGCTTGGCCGCATAGCGCTTGACCAGCCGCTGGCGGCGCTTGTTCTTCTCGATGGCACTCTTTTTGGCCATGGCTTCTTCCTAACCCTTAGGCTTCAGGTTTGACGAACGGCATCTGGAATCCGTCGAGCAGCTCATAGGCTTCCTCATCGGACTTCGCCGTCGTGCAGATGATGATGTCGAGGCCGCGAATTTTGTCGACCTGGTCGTAGTTGATCTCGGGGAACACGATCTGTTCCTTCAAACCCATGGCGTAGTTGCCGCGACCGTCGAAACTCTTCGGGCTGACGCCGCGAAAGTCACGCACGCGGGGCAGCGCGATCGTGATCAGGCGATCGAGAAACTCGTACATGCGTTCACCGCGCAGTGTCACCTTGCAGCCGACCGGCATGCCTTCGCGCAGCTTGAACGTCGCGACCGACTTTTTGGCGCGCGTCACCACGGCGCGCTGACCGGCGATCTGGGTCAGGTCCTCGGCCGCCTTGTCGACGGTCTTGGAATCCGTGACACCGTCACCGACGCCCATGTTGATCACGATCTTGTCCAGCTTCGGCGCCTGCATCGTGTTCTTGTAAGAGAACTTCTCGACCAGCGCGGGCAGGATCGTCTCGTTGTAGTGCTGATGAAGCCTTACGGCAGCCATCTCATGCGTCCTTCTTAGGTATCGATCACTTCGCCAGACCGGCGCGCCACGCGCACCTTTCTGCCGTCTTCAAGCCGCTTGAAACCGACCCGGGTCGCCTTGCCGTCCTTGGGATCGGCAACCGCCAGGTTGGAGACGTGGATCGGCAGTTCCTTATCGACGATGCCGCCGGGATCCTGGGGCGACGGCCGCGTGTGCCGGCGCACCATATTGACGCCATTGACGATGGCGCGGTCCTCGTCCGGGAACATCTTCAGGACTTCACCCTCGCGACCGCGATCACGGCCGGCCAGGACGATGACCTTGTCGCCCTTTTTGATTCTCTGCTTCGTTGCCACCTAAAGTACCTCCGGCGCCAGCGAAATGATCTTCATGAAGTTCTTCGATCTCAGCTCGCGCGTGACAGGGCCGAAGATGCGCGTGCCGATCGGCTCGTTCTGCTTGTTGATCAGCACCGCGGCGTTGCGGTCGAAGCGGATCGCGCTGCCATCGGGCCGACGGATCTCCTTGGCGGTACGCACGATAACGGCGCGCACGACTTCGCCCTTCTTCACCGTACGGCCGGGATCGGCCTGCTTCACGGACACGATAATGACGTCACCGATCGTCGCCGTCTTGCGCTTCGAGCCGCCCAGCACCTTGATGCACTGCACGCGCTTGGCACCGGAATTGTCGGCCACCATCAGGTTGGTTTCTTGTTGGATCATCGGCGTGTCCTCAACTCAGTACGCGTGCTCAGGCCCCGTCGGAAACGACGGTCCAGCGCTTCAACTTCGACATCGGCCGGCATTCCTCGATACGAACGGTATCGCCCGGCTTGTAGGCGTTCTGTTCGTCGTGCGCGTGGTAGCGCTTCGACCGGCGAATGATCTTTTTGTACAGCGGGTGCAAAACCCGGCGCTCGACATTGACCACAACGGTCTTGTCACCGGACTTGCTGGTCACCACGCCTTGCATGACGCGACGGGGCATCTCGTTCTCTCTCCTCTTACGAACCGGCCCTGGCACGCTCGGCCAGGACGGTCTTGATACGGGCGATATCGCGCCGGACTTCACGGGCACGAGCCGTGTTCTCAAGCTGGCCCGTCGCCTGTTGAAAGCGCAGGTTGAACTGCTCCTTCTTGAGCGTCAGGAGCTCGTCTTTCAATTCATCGGGCGACTGGGCGCGCACATCGGCAGCTTTCATGACAACCTCCCTCAGTGCAGGCGCTGAATGAACTTGACGGGAATCGGCAACTTGGCGGCACCCAGGCGGATCGCCTCACGCGCGATATCCTCGCTGACACCGTCCAATTCGAACATGATCCGGCCCGGCTTCACGCGCGCCATCCAGAACTCGGGCGAACCCTTGCCCTTACCCATGCGCACCTCGGCCGGCTTGCTGGACACCGGCACGTCCGGGAACACCGTCACCCAGACACGGCCGGCACGCTTCATGTAGCGCGTGATGGCGCGGCGCGCGGCTTCGATCTGGCGCGCGGTGATACGGCCAGGCGCCTGCGCCTTCATGCCATAGGCGCCAAAGTTCAAGGACGTATAGCCCTTGGCGTTGCCGTGAATACGGCCCTTGTGCGCCTTGCGGTACTTCGTGCGTTTCGGACTTAACATCTAACTGCTCCGATCACATACGGGCCTGGCCGCCCTGGACTTCCAGCGCGCGCTTTTCCTGGGCCAGCGGATCGTGACCCAGGATCTCACCCTTGAAGACCCAGACCTTGATGCCGATGCTGCCATAGGCCGTGTTCGCGGTGACCCGGCCGAAGTCGATGTCAGCGCGCAGCGTATGCAGCGGCACACGACCCTCACGATACCACTCGACACGGGCGATCTCGGCGCCACCCAGACGGCCGCCGACATTGATGCGGATGCCCTGGGCGCCCAGACGCATGGCCGACTGCACCGCGCGCTTCATGGCACGGCGGAACGAGATACGGCGCTCCAGCTGCTGGGCGACGTTCTCGGCCACCAACTGGGCATCGATCTCCGGCTTGCGGATTTCGACAATGTTCACCGCGACCTCGCCATGGGTCATGCGCTGCAGGTCGGTCTTCAGCTTCTCGATATCCGCGCCGCGCTTGCCGATCACGACACCCGGGCGGGCGGTGTGAATGGTGATGCGCGCCTTGTTCGCCGGACGCTCGATCACGATCTTGCTGATGCCGGCCTGCTTCAGGCGGTCCTGGATGTATTCGCGGATCTTCAGATCCTCGTGCAGCAACCGCGCGTACTCGTCGCCTTCGGCGTACCAGCGCGAATCCCAAGTGCGGTTGATGCCGAGGCGAAGCCCGACCGGATTAACCTTGTGACCCATCAGTAGTCCTCTTCCGCTTCGCGGACGATGATCTCGATATTGCTGAACAGCTTGCGATAGGGATGCACCCGGCCGCGACCAGCGGGACGGAAGCGTCGCATCTTCAAGCTGGGACCGACCGAGGCATCGGCCACCACCAGGCGGTCGACGTCCAGGCCATGATTGTTCTCCGCGTTCGCAATCGCCGACTGCAACGCCTTCTTCACGTCGACGGCGATACGCCGGCGCGAAAACGATAGGTCTGCCAGGGCCTTGCTCACCGGCTTACCCCGGATCGACTGGGCGACCAGGTTCAGCTTTTGCGGGCTGATCGGAAGCGATCGCGCCATGGCGCGTGCCTCGTTGTCAGCTTGGCGGCGCGGTGCCGTACGCTTGCTCATGATCAGGCCCTCTTCGCCTTCTTATCGGCAGCATGGCCGTGGAACACGCGGGTCGGCGAAAACTCGCCGAACTTGTGGCCGACCATGTTCTCGGTCACCAGCACCGGCAGGTGTTTCTGGCCGTTGTAAACGCCGAAGGTCAGACCAACGAACTGCGGCATGATGGTCGAGCGGCGCGACCAGGTCTTGATGACCTCCTTGCGCCCGGACTCCCTGACGGTCTCGGCCTTCTTCAAGAGATAGCCGTCGACGAAGGGACCCTTCCAAACTGAACGTGCCACGTCGCTTCCTCCTACTTCTTCTTGCGCTTGCGCCGCGCGATAATCAGCGCGTCGCTGCGTTTCTTGGCGTGCCGGGTCCTCGCACCCTTGGTCGGCTTACCCCACGGCGACACCGGATGGCGGCCGCCGCTGGTGCGGCCCTCGCCACCGCCGTGCGGATGGTCAACTGGGTTCATGGCGACGCCGCGCACGGTCGGGCGCTTGCCCTTCCACCGGTTGCGGCCGGCCTTGCCAAGCTTGATGTTCTGGTGGTCCGGGTTCGACACAGCGCCAATAGTCGCCATGCACTCGCCACGCACCATGCGCATCTCGCCCGATGTCAGGCGCAGCTGCGCGTAACCCTGATCCTTACCGATCAGCTGCACATAGGTGCCAGCCGACCGCGCCAGCTTGCCGCCGCCGCCGGCGCGCATCTCGACGTTATGCACGATCGTGCCAACCGGGATGTTCTGCAGCGGCATCGCATTGCCCGGCTTGATGTCGACCCGGTCACCGGCGATCACCTTGTCGCCCGGGTTCAGACGCTGCGGCGCGATGATATAGGCCTGCTCACCGTCATCGTACTTCAAGAGCGCGATAAAGGACGAACGGTTGGGATCGTACTCCAGCCGCTCGACGGTGGCGCCGACGTCGAACTTCCGGCGCTTGAAATCGATCAGGCGATAACGACGCTTATGACCACCGCCACGATGGCGCGTGGTGATGCGGCCGTTGGCGTTGCGCCCGCCCGACTTCGTCAGGCCCTCGGTCAGTTCCTTCACCGGCTTGCCCTTATGGAGCTGCCGGCGATCGACCTGAACCAGGCCGCGTTGACCAGGCGTGTTGGGCTTATAGACCTTCAGCGCCATCTTAAACTCCCGACGTCACGTCGATCGTGTGACCTTCCTTCAAGGTCACGATTGCTTTCTTCATGCCGTTGCGCTGCCCCAGACGGCCGCGGAAACGCTTCGTCTTGCCGGCCTGGTTCAACGTGTTGACCTTGGCGACCTCGACCTTGAACAACGCCTCGACCGCCTTCTTGATCTCCGGCTTCGACGCGCGCCCGTCGACGCGGAACGTCACCTGGTTGTACATGCTGCCCTGGGTCGACTTCTCGGTCACGATCGGCCCGCGAATGACGTCGTAGTGTTTTTCCAAACTCATGACAGCCTCGCTTGCAGGGCCTCGACCGCGTCCTTGGTCAGGACCAGCGTATCGCGGCGCATGATGTCGTAGACGTTGGCGCCCATGCTGGGCACCACGTCGATGCCGGGAATGTTCGCCGCGGCCATGCACAGGTTGTCGTCAAGATCGCCGCCGTCGATGATCAGCGCCGACTTGACACCCATGTCACCCAGCTGTTTGACGAAGTCCTTCGTCTTCGGACTGGCCAGCTTGCCACTCTCAACGACAATCAGCTTGCCTTCGGCCTGCTTGACAGAGAGCGCCGTCTTCAGACCCAGCGCCCGGACCTTCTTGGGCAGTTTATAGGCATGGCTGTGCGGTACCGGACCGTGTCCGACCGCACCGCCGCGGAAAATGTTCGTCTTGCGGCTGCCATGACGCGCCCGGCCCGTGCCCTTCTGACGAAAGATCTTGGCAGTCGAGCCCATCACGTCGCCGGTCGATTTGGTGCTGTGCGTGCCGGCGCGGCGCTTGGCGAGTTGCCAGTTGACCACGCGCGCCAGGACATCGGCGCGCTCCGGCAGACCAAACACGGTGTCAGCCAGCTCGACCGAGCCCTGCTTTTTGTTGTCGAACGTTACGATGTCGGCCTTCATGGCTTACGATTCCTTGTTCTCATCGTCACCGTCGCCCGCGTCATCGCTGGCTTCCGGCTCCGCTGCCTCGGGGGCAGCTTCCTCGGTCGCCTCCGGCGCCGCGTCATCCGCAGCCTCGGCAGGCGCCTCATCAGCGGCACCCGCGCCGTCGTCGACCAGACCGGCCGGGAACGGCGCATCCTCTGGCAACGTGCCTTTAACCGCGTCATAGACCAGAACGTAACTGTTCTTGGCGCCCGGAACGGCGCCACGCACCAGGATCAGGCCTTGATCGGCATCGGTCTCGACGACCTCCAGGTTCTGGGTCGTCACCTTGGTGTCGCCCATATGACCGGCCATCTTCTTGCCCTTGAAGACACGGCCGGGATCCTGGCTGTTACCGGTCGAACCATGGGCGCGATGGGACACGGAAACACCGTGGCTCGCGCGCATGCCGCCGAAATTGTGGCGCTTCATGGCGCCGGCAAAACCCTTACCCTTCGAGGTCCCCGTCACATCGACCGTTTGGCCGGCGACGAAGTGGTTTGCCGCCAGCTTGGCGCCGACCGGCACCAAGGCGTCCTCGGTGACGCGGAACTCGACCAGACGGCGCTTAGGCTCGATGCCGGCCTTGGCGAACTGGCCGCGCACCGACTTCGTCAGGTGCTTCACCTTGGCCGGCGTCGCACCCACCTGCACGGCCGTATAGCCATGGCTTTCGGCGGTGCGCTGGGCGACCACTTGGTTGTCCTCAATCTGCAGCACGGTCACCGGCACATGACGGCCATCGTCGGTGAAGACACGGCTCATGCCCAACTTTCGTGCGATCATTCCGGTACGCATTGTTCCGGTCCCTAACCTAGAGCTTGATCTCGACGTCGACGCCGGCCGCCAGATCCAGCTTCATCAGCGCATCGACGGTCTGGGGCGTGGGCTCCACGATGTCGATCAGACGCTTATGCGTGCGGATCTCGAACTGCTCGCGCGACTTCTTGTCGACATGCGGGCCGCGCAACACGGTAAAACGCTCGATCCTGGTCGGCAGAGGGATAGGCCCTCTGACCTGGGCACCCGTGCGCTTGGCCGTGCCGACGATTTCATTCGTCGACTGGTCAAGCAGGCGATGATCGAACGCCTTCAACCGGATGCGTATATTTTGGCCCGCCATTTACGTTTTCTCCTGCTTATCCGCTTCCGGCCTACTCGACGATCTGCGCGACGACACCGGCGCCGACGGTGCGGCCGCCTTCGCGGATCGCGAACCTCAGGCCCTCGTCCATCGCAATCGGCGCGATCAGCTCAACATCCATCGTGATGTTGTCGCCAGGCATCACCATCTCGACACCCTCAGGCAGCATCACGTGGCCCGTAACGTCCGTCGTGCGGAAGTAGAACTGCGGACGGTAGTTCGTGAAGAACGGCGTGTGACGCCCGCCCTCCTCTTTCGTCAGAACATACGTCTCGGC
>JBCCIS010000094.1 GCA_039028155.1 Pseudomonadota bacterium | reverse complement strand
TTGATCGCCCGTACCATCGCCAAACAGGATTTGGTCATCACAACGGCGCTTATTCCTGGTCGCCCTGCGCCCAGGCTGGTCTCAGCCTCAATGCTGCAAACCATGAAGCATGGCTCGGTGCTGGTTGATCTGGCAGCTCAGAGTGTTGGCGAACCACCATATAGGGTACGTCTGCTGTCCATTCACCCCCGATGTAGATAGACACCTGTTGTTTTCTGTGGATAAACGCGGCTCTTGCACGCACCGCGGATAACGACGTCACGCCGCCGCAACCGCCGGCCCGTCACGGCCAAGTGCAGGTCGCGCGGAAGGTATAGACGTCACTCTTGCCGCCCTCGTGGTTGACCCGCGAATAGGTGAGTTCCGGCCCAGTGAAATGAAAGGTCTCGACCAGGCCGATGGGGTAGACCGCGGCCAGGACTACACGCTCCTCACCAATCTCCAGCGCCAACATGTCGGCCGCGCGGTCCGATATCACGCGCAGCGCACTGCCTTCCTCGTACTGCACATCGAAACCCGATGCCGGCTTGCCGGCCACACGCACCAGATGTGTCTCGCCCGGCATGCGACCGAGGTCGCCGCCCGTCTGCACATTGTTCACGCCATCGCCCTGGACTAGGTGGCTGACCCCGACCAACGGTCCGCAAACGGCCAGAACGTCACCATCGGCCGCCTCAGCAGCCCATGCCAGGCAACAACCGCACAACAATCCTGTCAGAACAGCCTTGAGCGGAACCATGATGGCTTTCTCCTTCGCCGCCTCTGGTTGGTGCGTATTCTCGCCCGACAACTGTGTCACCGATTGGGCGAGCCTTTGCGGCGGACACCTGTAACACGATCGAAACAATTTGCCCGGCAGGCCAGAGGTTTCGCCACCCAAGAAGCGCACCATATTGCCCAGCAGCCGGGCTCCACCAGCGATCCCGGCAGTCTGCGCGTGGACGAGATGGGGAACGGTCGATGGTGAGCGACGACAATCTTGAGGAACTGTTCGGGGCGGTTGCGACACGCGCCGCAGCTTATCGGCGATCGTTGCCCGACCAGCCGCAACGACCGGCGAAATCGTACGAAGAGTTGCGCCAAGCCTTCGATGCGCCGCTGCCGGAAGACGGCCTGCCGTGCCTCGCGGTGATCGACGAGCTTGCCGACACGGCCGCGCCCGGCCTGGCCGCCATGACGGGGCCGCGGTTCTTCGGCTGGGTCATCGGTGCGTCCCACCCGGTTGGTGTCGCCGCCGACTGGCTGACCAGCGCCTGGGGGCAGAACACCGGCAGCCATCTGGCCACCCCGTCCTCCGCCGCGATCGAGGAAACCGCCGGACGCTGGTTGCTCGACCTGCTCGACCTGCCGCGCGACTGCTCCGTCGGTTTCGTGACCGGCGCGACCATCGCCAACTTCGTGGCCCTGGCGTCGGCCAGGCGCTTCGTTCTCGAAAAGACGGGCTGGGACGTCGAAGCGCATGGCCTGTTCGGCGCGCCGCCGATTCACGTCCTGATCGGCGATGACGCGCATACCAGTCTGTTTTCCGCGCTCAAGTTCCTGGGCCTTGGCCATGACCGGGTGCGCCGTGTCGCCACCGACCAGGCCGGCCGCATCAAGGCGGATGCGTTCGAAGCCGCGCTCTCCGACATCGATGGACCGCTGATCGCCGTCGCCCAGGCCGGGCAGATCAATACCGGCGCCTTCGACCCGTTCGCCGATTTGGCGGCGATGACCCACAAGAAGGGCGGCTGGCTGCATGTCGATGGCGCCTTCGGACTATGGGCACGGGCCTGCCCGGATCGCGCGCATCTGGGAAGTGGGTTGGACCAGGCGGACTCCTGGGCCGTCGATGGCCACAAATGGCTTCAGACACCCTATGACTGTGGCTTCGCCATCGTGCGCCATCCCGACATCCACGCCCGCGCCATGACCACCGATGCCAGCTACCTGCCACAACTCTCGGAGGGCCAGCGCAATCCCTCCCACTTCGTCCCGGAACTGTCGCGTCGCGCGCGCGGATTCGCGACCTGGGCGATGATCCGTCACCTCGGCCGCGCCGGCATCGCCGATATGGTATCGCGCCACTGCCGCATCGCGCGCGCCATGGCGGCGCGTCTGGCCGACGAGCCGGGTATCGACGTTCTGAACGAGGTTGAACTCAATCAGGTGATCGTGCGGTTTGGCGACAGCGACGAGCTCACGCAAACGGTGATCGACCGGGTCCAGGAAGACGGCACCTGCTTTGTCGGCGGTGCCAGATGGCGCGACCAATGGGTCATGCGCATCTCGGTCATCTCGTGGCCGACCAGTGATGAAGACGGCGACCTCTCGTCCGAGACCATCGCGCGCATTTGGCGTGATGTGAAGACGCCATGATTCTGCCGTAAGCTGCGGCCCTAATGCGCCCGGGTTCCGCCGGGTGCGGGATTGTCACCGTCGAGGGGGTCCTTCACATGACCAGACGTTCCATCGTGCTTTCAGCTGCACTGGCAATCGGCGTAACCGGTACGGCGACGCTGGCTTACGCGACGGCCGTCTTCGACGGGTTTGTCGAGAGCGTGTCGGAGATCTGCTCCGAGCAGCCTTCAACGTCGTGCGCCTTCGCGGTGAAGAACTTCCTGGACGCCGATGGCGATGGTTTCATCGCTTACGACGAGGTGATCGCGGCGCGCGACGACGCGCGCAGCTCGATGAAGTCGCAGGAAAGCAAGCTTGATCCTCAGGCACGCGGCATTGTCGCCGTCGCGCTTCTGGTGACGCAGGACTCCCAACTACCCGGCGTCTTCAACAACTTCGACACCAACGGCGACAGCCGCCTGGACGAAGGCGAGCTGTTCGCCGATTTCACGCTCGATGAGCGGCCGTTCGGTGACGTGATGGCCGACCCCAACGGTGTCAACTGGCAGGCATTCGCCAGCCGCTTCGGTCAGGCCGGCATTCTTATCCTCGGCCTCTTGCCGGCGGAGTATCGGCAATGAAATGCACTAGTCCCGTGGGACCAGCTTGGCGTCCAACATTAGTCCGCTGGGGCCACGCTTCTGCTGCGTAACGATCAGCTGACTTTCATCGACCGGACCCAGGTTCTTTTCGCCCTGCGGCAAGAGCGCAATCGCTACGTTGCCTTGCCACACGATCAGCGCAACCTTGTCGCGCCACGCGGCCTCCGCCCATCGTTTGATCTCGGAATAGTACGGCTCCTTACGCCAGGCATGTAGGCGGCCGGAATCGACGCGGATGGCGTAGTGCCTAAGCTTGCCGTCCTTTGTCAGCACGATCTTCGAACGCGACGGTTTCCAGTGTTTGCCGAGCGAAGGGTCGAGGAGGTAGTGACAATTGAAGGTCCGGCATTCGCCAGGACGCTGTTCATAAATGCGGCAACCGACGCTGGCATCGCAGTGCTTGCACCATTGCCACGGCGCCTTGTCGATCTCAGGGACGCCCATGATCTTGCAGCACATTGTGCAGCCGTCACAGTTGCGTCCTTCGACGAAAGAGACCATTCAGAACTCCCGCGCGCGCACCGGCAGGTTAGCGCAGGCCTTCCTGTAGCAGGACGACATTCGGCACACCAGTGTTGCGATCTCACGCTTCGATGAGGTGCCGCTCGCGGCGGAAAGGCACGCCGTCGGGATCGGGCTCGGTCTCCAGCTCCTGGGCGAAGCGATGCCCCATGTAGACGGCGGTGACGATCGGACCGGCGCCGTAGCAGTCGCCGATACGCCGTATCGTCGCAATGCCCGCGGCAGCGGCGTCATCACCCATTGCCGCCAGGTCGTGCCACAGACCGTCGCGCGGCAGACGCGCCGTCACCAGTACGACACCCGCGCATGCAAGCGTCACCTCGCGACGATTCAGGTCGTCGCTCAGGGTGACAGTAGACGAGCTGATCGCTTCCAGCGTGTGGCGCGTCAGCATCGTGACGCCGCGCTCGGCCATGCGCGCCTCGATCGGTTCCTGTTCCAAGGAATGCTCGGTCCATTGCGCGACCTGCGTCGACGGCGTAGCGACAATGACGTCGCGACCCTCATCGCGCAGCAGATCCGACAACACGCTCGCCATGTAGTAACCGTCGTCGTCAAAGATCAGCACCGGACCATCGGGCGGCCGTTTACCGTCCATCAGATCGTCCGGTGACAGCACATGGGGCTGGTCGAAGCCCTCGACCGGGTCGCGCAGCGTGTAGCCGACGCCATCACGCCGCCACGTGGCTCCGGTGGCGAGCGCCACATGCTGGGCGCCGAGTTCCAGCACATTTGCGGCGTCGAGCTGACTGGCGGGAAACACCTCGACATTGGGCATCTGGTGGATCTGGCCGATCCGGTAATCGCGCACCCGCGCCCAGGCGGCCAGACCCGGCAACCGGCTCTCCCGGCTGACGCGCCCACCGAGCTCATCGGCGGCCTCGGCCAGTGTGACGTGATAACCGCGCCGGCCGGCCGCGCGTGCGGCTTCCAAGCCGGCCGGGCCGCCACCGACAATCAGCACGCGGTCGTCACTATCCTTCGATCGGACGATCTCGGGATGCCAGCCCTTGCGCCACTCCTCGCCAAAGGTCGGGTTCTGGGTGCAGCGCGATGGCGCCGAGACGTTGTTCCAGGCGACGCATATGTTGCAGCCAATGCACTCGCGAATATCCTCCGGCCGCCCCTCCTCGATCTTCCTGGGCAGAAAGGGATCGGCAATCGACGGTCGCGCCGCGCCGATCAGGTCGACAATGCCGCGTTTGATCGCTGAGACCATCGCATCGGGCGATGTATAACGCCCGACCGTGGAGACCGGCTTCGTCGTCATCTGTTTGACGAAGGCGACATACTCTTCCTGATAGCCTTCCGGCGCGAAGCGGGAGGTCTTCGAATCGTTCGCCCAGTCGCTGACATTGACGTCCCAGAGGTCGGGCAGTTCGGCCAGCAATTCGACGGCCTCGCGGCCCTCGTTCTGCCACTCCAACCCGTCGGGACCCATCATTTCGTCGACAGCGAAGCGCACGATGACGCCCATGGTGTCGCCGACCGCTTCCTTGGTTTCCTCGATCAGCTCGCGGAATAGGCGCAGCCGGTTTTCCAGGCTGCCGCCATATTCGTCGGTGCGGTGATTGTGGCGGCGCGCCAGAAAGTGGGTCGGCATGGTGCCGTCATGCCCGGAATAGACGACGACGATGTTGAAGCCGATGTCGCGCGCCCGCTCCGCCGCCTTGCGGTGCCAGCGGCGATAGGCGCGGATATCGTCCTTGTCCATGGCGCGCGCCTGGATCGGGTGGCGCATCCACGAGACCGGGCGGTGATCCGGGCCGATCGGCACCTCGCGGCTGTAAAGATTCCCGGTATCCTGGCCGTTATGGACCAGCTCGATCCCGGCCAGGCTGCCGTGTTCGTGCACCGCCTCGACCATACGGCCCAGATAGGTCTCATCACCGGCATCCCACATGTTGGTTTCGGTGAACGCCTGGGTGTCGCCGGTGACATGGAAGTCGCACTGCTCGGTGGTGACGATGCCCCAACCGCCCTCGGCCTTCATGCCACGCATGCCGATCATGGCGTTCGGGAACATGCGGCCCATGCCGTTGCAGTGGGGGACCTGATAGAACCGATTGGGCGCGGTCACCGGACCGATCCTCAAGGGCTCGAATAGGATATCGTGGCGTGGATCGCGCATGGTCCGGTCATCTCTACGGTGTCAGGTTGAGAGCGCGACGATAGCGCCCTCGCCCGCCGGAGGGAACGCTCAGACGGCGTCGGCCATCAGATCGGCAGCGCCGTCGTGTTCTTGACCTCCGATACGACCAGACTTGATTCGATTTCGCGCACGCCTGGCAGATGCGCCAGATGGTCGCGCAGGAAACGGTCAAAATCGGCGATGGTCCGCACGACGACACGCAAGCGGTAGTCGATCTCGCCCAGCAGCATATGGCATTCGACGACCTCGGGCAGGCGGTGGATCGCAGCCTCGAAGTCATCCGTCGCCTTCAAGCCGCCTTCAGAGAGCTTGATGCGCACGAACACCTCGACATCGAACCCCAGCGCCTCGCGATCGACGATTGCGACCCGCCGACGGATGACGCCAGCCTCCTCCATGCGGCGGATACGCCGCCAACAAGGCGACTGGGAGATGCCGACCTTGTCGGCCAGCTCAGCCGACGACAGGCCGGCGTCCGTCTGCAAAAGGCCCAGGAGCTTTTCGTCGATGGCATCCAGATCGAGCATAAAACAGTCCGAATTTCTCTTGTGGAGCATTGATTATGCTCATTGCTCTCGTTGCCTGTCAAAATCAGAGCCCATTTTGCGGGATCACTGGCGTAGCCTCTCCTACCGATCCGACGACGTTGGGAGGATGAGTCCGATGACGTGCCCCGCCTGGTACTACGACGATCTGCGCCAAGTCGGCGTCGATTTCGAAGACGACGATCAGGTCACGCGCTACGACGAGCGCCAGCAGACAACGGCCGCAGACGACAACCGGTTGCTCGACACGCTAGGGCTCGGTCCCGATCAGGTCTTTGTCGATATCGGCTGCGGCACGGGCATCCTGGTGGTCGAGGCAGCCAGACGCTGCCGGCACGCCCATGGCGTCGACGTCTCCACACGCATGCTGGATCACGCGAAGAAACGCGCGGTCGCCGACGGCATCGACACCATCACCTTCCATCATGCGGGCTTCCTGAGTGTCGAGCTGGACGACGCCAGCGTCGATCTCATCACCACAAAGTATGCGCTGCATCACCTGCCCGATTTCTGGAAAGGCATGGCGCTTGAGCGTCTTCACCGCGCACTCAAGCCGGGTGGCCGCTTCTTCCTACGCGATGTCGTTTTCTCGGCGACGCCGGCTGAGTTCCCGTCCGTCGCGGGCGCGTGGACTGCCTGGATGCAGGCCAACACCGGTTACGCGCCCGAAGAGATCGCCGGCCATATCCGGGACGAACACAGCACCTACGCCTGGATCATGGAGGGCCTGATCCGCACCGCCGGTTTCCGCTTGGTCGAAGCAACGTATTCTGAACGCGCCTACGGCGACTTCATCGCGATCAAGGACGCTTAATCGAACACATTGCCGTGGTGATAGCGTTCGTCCTCGCCGGCCGCCGCGGTCAGATCGGCGACGTTCGATTTGGTGAAGAAACCCTCGAAGCCGAAGCAGCGTTCGACATATTCGGTGATCAGAATCGAATAGGCCGAGTGTTTGGAAAAGATCTGCTTCAGGTTCGGCTCGTCCTTGCACTCGCCGACCACGTGCGCCAGGAACGGGATGCCTTCGTTCTTCAGCGTCTCGACGACGAAGTCGACATTCTTTTCGCCCGATGCGTGGTCGCCGTCGGCCACTTCGTAGGCGACGTGGTGCATGCGTCGGCCGAAGTTGCGGACAAAGTCCTCCGTCGGCATCGGCAGGTTCTCGAACGAATTGACGAAGGACGGCGTGTTGTTGGCGGTGAAAACCTTGGCCGGTGACTTCTTGTCGTCGTCGACATTGGGGTTGCGGTTGACGTTGGTCGAGGAGTTCTGGTCAGCTATGTTGTAGGCGCCCCAGAAGTAATAATTGGACATGGTCAGAAACTCGAGGATGGCGTCCTCGCGTTCGCCAGCCAGGATCCGCGTCGCCATGTGATCGACGCCCAGGATCAGAGCGTCAGCGCCTTTCGCCGCGGCTTTCGCTTCCGCGGACTCAAGGGCTGCGACTTCCTCAGGGCCCAAGAGGATGCGGTCGCCGATATCCGGCGACTCCAGATCATAGGTGTCCGAAGGCGTATAGCCGACGCTGTTGCCGGTCAGCGATGACCGGAACGAGAAATAGAAATGGGGGTTCGAGAAGAACTTGTTCTCGGTCTCGTTGGGATAGTGAAACCGGATGTTATGGGATTCCAAAACGTTGCGGGTTTCGTTCAAGTCCTTCGTCGTGAAGATCTCACCGACGTAGCGCGCGTTCGGTTTCTTGCGCGCCAGCGGATAGAGGTTGTTCAAACGTGTGAGATCGTCGGTGAATTGCGGACTCAGCGGTTCGAGAACGATGAAGCGCGGAAACTCGGGCTTTGACTGCAGGAAGTAGATCTTGTGCGTTTCGTTGAGGAACGCGTTGGTGAACCGGTAGGGCGTCATCATGTAGAGCTCTTGCATGTAGGCAATCGCATCGCCGGTCTCGACCTGGACAACCAGCGCGCACAGATTGCCCAGCAGATCCTCTAACCCGCTCTCCTTGCGCCGCTGATAGATCCTCAGACGGTACTCGTTGAAGAAGTCGGAGTTCTTCTTGTCGCCGAGCGGCTCATAGGTCATCAGGTCCATAGTCTTCTCCCTCGCTGCGTTGCCATTTGCCTAGAGCAGATCGCAGTCTATCTGAATCGCTTGCGGTCCAGATAGACTGGGTGAACCTGCTCAAACTATCTGACCTAGAGCGGATTCACGCGATCACTCAGAGCCGCCGAGCGGGTCTGAGTGATGGCGATCCGCTCTAGCGCCCCATTGTGTCAATGGCAGTCCCGCCATTGTCGTCACCTACCGGAGTGATGCAACCGCCGACTGTTCCCTTGCGAGGCGGTCGCAACAATGGAACAACATGTGCCGGTCAACAAAGAGAACGATGACCAAACAGGAAATCCCACGTTCATGAGCACCCTTTTCGAACCGATCACCTTGCGCGGTGTCACCATCAAGAACCGAATCGCCGTATCACCGATGAGCCAGTACCGCGCCAAGGACGGCTACGCCAATGCTTGGCATATCGTTCATCTCGGCCGATTTGCCTTGGGTGGCGCCGGTCTCGTCTTTGCCGAAGCGACCGCGGTTGAGGAGCGCGGCCTGCGAACGCCAGGCGATCTGGGATTGTGGACGGACGACCACATCGAACCGCTGCTGCCGGTCACCGATTTTCTGGCCCGCGAAGGCGCCGTGCCCGGCATCCAACTGGGCCACGCCGGACGCAAGGCCTCCGAGCGCCGGCCCTGGCACGGCGAAACGCCGGTCACCGACGAGGATATCGCGCTGCGCGGTGAAGCCCCGTGGACGACCATTGCGCCGTCGGCCCTGCCCTATGACGAAGGCTGGCCCGAACCCGCCGCGATGACCGAAGACGACATGGCCGCCGTCATCACGGCCTTCGGCGACGCCGCACGGCGCGCCGCCGACGCCGGCTTTCGCGTTATCGACGTCTATGCGGGACACGGGTTTCTGATTCACCAGTTCCTGTCGCCCCTGGCCAATGTCCGCACCGACCGGTGGGGCGGCGATGCGGCCGGGCGCAGGCGCTTTGCCGTCGAAGTCGCGCGCAGCATCCGCCGCCAGTGGCCCGACGATCTGCCGCTTATCTTTCGGCTGTCGGCGACCGATTGGATCGATGGCGGTATCGAGGCGGAGGACACGGTCGAGACGGCCCGGGCATTGGCCGAGGAAGGTGTCGATATGATCGACTGCACGACCGGCGGCATCGGCGGACGACAGCGCCCGAAGCGCATGAAACTGGAACAGGGTTTTCAGATCCCGTTCGCCGAGCGTGTCCGCGCCGAAACCGGCGTCGCCACCATGGGCGTCGGCTTTTTGTGGGATGCCGATGTGTGTGATGCCGCGATCGCGGAAGGGAAAGTCGACATGATCGCGATCGGCCGCGAACTGCTCGACAACCCCAACTGGCCCCTGCACGCCGCCGCCCAACTCGGTGACGACGAAGACTACGCGCTGTGGCCGCAGGAATCGGGCTGGTGGCTCAACAGACGTAATCGGTTAGTGAAAAAACTTGGACTGCGCGACCAGAGCGGGTCCGCGCGACTAGCTGGAGACGCCGAGTGGCTCTGATTGAGCGCGACCCGCTCTAGCACTGCAGTTTCGTTATGGCGGCGTCTGGGCCGCAATTCAGCCACAGCGCCAACCGCATCATGCGCCGGGCAACGACACGACATCATGGTCCGATCAGCATGAGTGCCATCGCTGGCGACAATTCAGCCGATAGACCACCCAGCCGCTGGCGCACCGCGTTATGGCTGTCGCTCTACCTGCTGGCTGTCGTGCTACTGACTCTGTTGACCCAGATTGGCGGGCTTGTCCTTGTTGGCGCGACAGTCATCGTTCTGGCGCTTCGAACGCCAAGGCGCCATCGCTGGCTCGCGACAACCGCCCTCTTCGTCGCGCTCTATGCCGTCGCCAGTCTAACGCTTGTCCCGGCAATGGCGACGGCATCGGGGCGAGTCGCCCTGCCGTGCGCCCGCGCGCCGGAGGCAAGCGTGAGCGCGCTGTCTTTTCTGACATGCGCCCTCAACCGCCACTACGCGACGCCTACTGTTGCTTCACTCTTGGAGACCATGGCGAATGATCTGGAGCGTTCGCTGCCGAACACGCGGGTTCGGTATCTGGACGCCGGCTTCCCGTTCGGCTGGGGCATGCCTATGCTGCTGCACCTCAGCCACGGCGATGCGCGCAAGGTCGACCTGGCGTTCTTCTACAAGACATTCGATGGTCTCTATGTGCCCGGTCTGGCGCCGTCGCCGATCGGCTATTGGGGATTTGAACAGCCGCGACCGAGCGACAGTCAGCCATGCGTGGACACGGACGGTGTCAGTCTACGCTGGGATATGGCGTGGCTGCAGCCGCTCTGGCCCGACCTGGCGCTCGATGAGCAAAGAAATGCCGCCATGCTCAACTGGCTCACCGGACCCGGCCGAGAGCATGGCG
>JBCCIS010000093.1 GCA_039028155.1 Pseudomonadota bacterium | reverse complement strand
GTCGAAATGCAGAATGCTTCTCACGACAGCACCTATGTGTCGTTATGCCTTAGCAGCGACGCCGCCCATCGTCGCCGCAGGCTTCGGCCCGCGCAGAAGCGAGCCGACGATAATCGTGCAGGACCCGATCCTGCGGCGCCTGTTTGCCAGCAGAAAAATTAGCCTCCCACCCCGGCCCGTCTCGCGCCTCGTTCAGAGAGGCCACGGGAGGTGCGAACCCTGTTAAGATAGGGGTTCGGACCCGATAGCGGCAACCCCTAAACCCCGGAAAACCAGTATTTGAGGAGACCATCCATGACCTCTGCCGTTCCCACCGTCCAGGTTGACAACGAAACGTCGATTGTAACGGAGTGGCGTTTTTCACCCGGGGCAAACACCGGATGGCACCAGCACATGTATGACTACGTTGTCGTACCCATGACGTCCGGCACCTTGCGGCTGAAATCCGCCGATGGCGAGCATGAGGCCGAACTCGTCGCCGGACAGGCCTATTACCGCCAGGCCGGGGTCGAGCACGATGTCATCAATGCCAACGATTACGAGTTCGTTTTTGTCGAGGTCGAGCTTAAGGACCGCCCGCTTTCCACCTGACAAAACCGTGCTTTACGGCCGCTTGACGTTTCCTCTGAGCCAACTAGTGTGCACCGGAAATCCGCTCCTGCTGCCGCACCACATCTTAAGGACCGGTATCTGCCATGACAGTGCATGACGGCATCGTGCCGCTTGTCGGCAACACACCTTTGATTCGGCTCAAGGGGCCTTCCGACAAGACGGGATGCAACATTCTGGGCAAGTGCGAATTTCTGAACCCCGGCCAATCGGTCAAGGACCGGGCGGCGCTGTGGATCATTCGCGACGCCGAGAAACGCGGCGACCTGAAGCCCGGCGGCGTCATCGTCGAGGGCACCGCCGGCAATACCGGCATTGGCTTGTGTACGGTGGGCAACGCGCTTGGCTATCGCTGCGTCATCGTGATGCCGGAAACCCAAAGTCAGGAGAAGAAGGACACGCTGCGCGCGCTCGGCGCCGACCTCCACCTGACGCCGGCCGCACCCTATAAGGACCAGCGCAACTACATCCGCACATCCGAGCGCATGGCGACGGAAATCGCCGCCAGTGAGTCCAACGGCGCGGTCTGGGCCAATCAGTTCGACAACGTCGCCAACCGGCAGGCCCACATCGACAGCACCGGACCGGAGATCTGGGACCAAACGGACGGCGCGGTCGACGCCTTCGTCTCTGCGATCGGCACCGGTGGCACGCTTTCCGGCGTCGGCATGGCGCTCAAGGAGCGCAACCAGGACGTCCAGATCGTCATGTCCGATCCCTACGGCTCGTGCATGTACAGTTGGTTTAAGACCGGCGAGTTGAAATCCGAAGGCAGCTCGATCTCCGAAGGTATCGGCCAAGGCCGCGTGACCAAGAACCTGGAGGACGCGCCGATTGATCAGGCCTATCAGGTCAGCGACGTCGAGATGCTGGAGGTGGTGTTCGACCTCCTGCAGCACGAGGGCCTTTGCGTGGGCGGCTCCACCGGCATCAATGTCGCCGGCGCCGTCAAGGTCGCCAAGGATCTGGGGCCCGGCCACACCATCGTGACCATCCTGTGCGACTATGGCACGCGCTATCACAGCAAGATCTTCAATCCAGCCTTTCTGCGTGAACGCAACCTTCCCTCCCCGCCCTGGATGACGTAGGGATGGGATATGGAACTCCTGTTTCGTGACGACGCCTACCAACGATCCTGCGACGCCGTGGTGACGCAGGTCGATGATGACGGCATTCGCCTCGATCGCACGGTGTTCTACCCAACAGGCGGCGGCCAGCCTGGCGACAGCGGCACGCTGACCCTTGGCGATGGTCGGTGCATTGCGATCGAGACAACGCGCAAGGGCGCCGATCACGAGGACGTCGTGCATGTGCCCACCGCCGATCAGCCGGTGCCGTCGGTTGGCGAACCGGTGACAGCCGAGATCGACTGGGATCGACGTTATCGCCATATGCGCATGCACACCTGCCTTCATCTGCTTTGCTCGATCATTGAGGCACCGGTGACCGGCGGCCAGGTCAGCGAAACGCGAAGCCGGCTGGATTTCGACTGGCCGGATGCCAATCTGAGCAAAGAAGAAATTACCGAAGGGCTCAATCGTCTGGTGTCGGAGAACCACGCGGTGCAGCCGCGCTGGATCACCGATGACGAGTTGGCCCAGCAGCCAGATCTCGTCCGCACCATGTCGGTCAAGCCGCCGACCGGCGCCGGTCGAGTGCGGTTGCTCGATATCGACGAGGTCGATCTGCAGCCGTGTGGCGGCACCCACGTGCGCAACACCGGCGAAATCGGCGGCGTCGAGGTCGCCAAGATTGAAAACAAGGGACGGCAGAACCGGCGCGTCAGCGTCGTCCTGCTTGAAGACTAGGAGGAGCCTTTGGCCAATTCCGATGCCCTGGTGAGCACCGAGTGGCTCGCCCAGCATCTTACCTCGCCCGACGTGCGCGTGGTCGACGGATCGTGGTACCTGCCGACGGAGGAACGCGATCCGCGCGCCGAGTATGCCGAACAACACATTGCAGGCGCCGTTTTCTTCGACATCGACGATATCGCCGATGAAAAGAGCGACCTGCCCCACATGCTGCCAAGCCCGGAGAAGTTCTCCTCGCGCGTGCGCAAGCTTGGTCTGGGCGATGGTGTGCGCATCGTCGTCTACGACGGCGGGAACATGATGGCGGCCGCGCGCGTTTGGTGGATGTTCCGCGTCTTCGGCCACGACGACGTGGCCGTCCTGGACGGCGGGCTCGCCAAATGGCTCGCCGAGGGACGCCCGGTCACCGACGAAGCGACAACGCCGAAGGAGCGCCACTTCACCGCGCGCTTGAATACCTTTCTGGTACGCGATCTCAACCAGGTGCGCGCCAACCTGGACAGCCAGCGCGAGCAGGTCATCGATGCGCGCGGCGCCGGCCGCTTCACCGGTGACGAACCGGAGATACGGCCCGGACTTCGTGGCGGCCATATCCCGGGCAGCAGCAACCTGCCCTATGGCAACCTGTTGAACCCGGCAGACGGCACGGTCGTCGATGCCGACGCCATCACCGCGGCGTTTGCGGGTATCGGCATCGATCCCAAGAAGTCGATCATCACGACCTGCGGTTCGGGAATCAGCGCGACCTTTCTAGCGCTCGCCCTGCATTTGATTGGTAGCAAGAAGGTCGCCGTCTACGACGGCTCCTGGACCGAATGGGGCGGGCATGACGATACGCCGGTCGCGACTGGTCCGGCCTGAAACGGTGAAGAGGAAAGCGCAGAAACGGATGGCAACACCCTGAAGGTCGTCGTCACCTATCTAGAAATGACCGCGCGGCCACGTCGGCCAACCGTCGCCGCGCCCTTGCGCAAGCTCGCAGTCCTACGCGCGGAAAAGCCGACACTCTCTTTTTATCGCTACCTCTACGAGACGATCGGCCGGCCATGGCTGTGGACCGACCGACGCGACCTGAGCGACGACGAACTCGCCGCCCTCATTCACAATGACAAGATCGAAATCTACGTGCTCTACGTCGCCGGTGTGCCCGCGGGCTTCACCGAACTGGACTTTCGCGGCGAAACGCGCGTCGAGATCACGCATCTGGGCCTGGTGCCGGAGTTCACAGGACAGGGCCTGGGCCGGTTTCTGCTTAACTGGTCGGTGGACGCCGCATGGCGCGCGGAGACTCGCATTGTCACCGTCGAAACCGACACCGCCGACAACCCGCGCGCGCTCGGCATGTATCAACGCGCGGGGTTCAACGTCGTCGGGCGCACCGAGGTCGAGCAGAAGCCACATCCCGCGCTAACCAACCTGCCCTCGCCAAGCCAGGATCTCTAAAGCCGGGTCTATCTGGCAGGAAGGCTTGGTTCTGGACCCGGCCCAATGCCATGATGGCGCGACAGCAGGGTTCAGCCGGGAACATCATGAAACCAGAAACGGTCATCGTTAACGCGGGGCGCGACCCCGAGGCCAACCACGGCATCGTCAACCCACCCGTCTACCACGCCTCGACCGTGCTGTTTGAGACCCTGGAGGCACTCAACGGCGCCAGCGGCAAGGATTACCGTCAGGTCGTCTATGGCCGCTACGGCACGCCGACCACCTTCGCGCTGCAGGAGGCCATGGCGGCGCTGGAGGGTGGCGACTGGGCGATCACCTGCGGCTCCGGCAAGGCGGCCATCGCGACCGTGTTGATGGCCTTCCTGGAGGCCGGCGACCACATCCTGATCACCGATTCCGCCTATCAACCCACCCGCAACTTGGCTCTGGGCATGCTGAAGCGCTTCGGTGTCGAAACCACGTTCTATGACCCCATGATCGGCGCCGGCATCGCCAATCTGATCCAGGACAACACCCGCATTGTCTATACGGAATCGCCGGGATCGATCACGTTCGAGATCCAGGACCTTCCGGCCATCGCCGAAGCCGCCCACGATCGCGACGCTATCGTTCTCTGCGACAACACGTGGGGTGCCGGATACTTCTATAGACCGATAGCGCTGGGCGCGGATATCTCGATCCAGGCCGCCACCAAATACATCGTCGGTCATTCCGATGCGATGCTGGGCGTCGCCACCGCACGCGAAAAGCACATGGACCGGCTGTGGCATGCGTTCACCACGCTTGGCAACAATGTCGGCCCCGACGATGCCTATCTCGGTCAGCGCGGGTTGCGGACCCTGGCCGTTAGATTGGATCGCCACTATGAGAACGCGATGAAGGTGGCTGCATGGCTGAGCGAACGGCCCGAAGTCATCCGCGTCTTGCACCCCGCCTTGCCCGAGCATCCCGGCCACGACATCTGGCGCCGCGACTTCACCGGCGCAAGCGGCCTGTTCGGCATCCTGGTCAAGCCAGTCGACGACGCGGCCTTGGCGACCATGCTCGATGGCCTCGAGCTATTCGGTATGGGCTATTCGTGGGGCGGTTATGAAAGCCTGATCGTGCCGTGCGATCTTTCGCGCGCGCGCGCCATAACACCGTGGCAGGAAGACGGTGTGCTCTTGAGGCTGCATGTCGGGCTGGAAGATCCCGACGATCTTATTGCCGATCTTGATGCCGGCTTTGGCCGGCTCGCGGCCGCCGTTTGACGGGTCGGGGCCGTTGTTCGCCCTAACCGACATGGAGCGCGAGGCGCTCGTGTTGAGCCTTCAGGTCGGCGCGGTGGCCGTCGTCGCCAGCTTGCCGTTTGGCATCTTGATGGCCTGGCTCCTGGCGCGCGTGCCCTTCCCCGGGCGCGGCATCGTGAACGGTCTGGTTCATCTGCCGCTGGTCCTGCCGCCGGTCGTCGTCGGTTACTTGTTGCTGGTTCTGATGGGCCGCAAGGGACCGATCGGCAGCCTGCTGTACGATTGGTTCGCGATCACACTGATCTTCACCTGGGAGGGCGCGGCGCTGGCCTCCGCCGTCGTGGCATTTCCCTTGATGGTGCGCGCGATCCGGCTGGGCCTTGATCTGGTCGACCGCCGGCTGGAGACGGCGGCGCGAACGCTTGGCGCCTCGCCGAAGCGGGTGTTCGTTACCGTGACGTTGCCGCTCATCCTGCCCGGCATCATCACCGGATGTGTCCTGGCCTTCGCGCGCTCGATCGGTGAGTTCGGCGCGACCATCACGTTCGTTTCGAACATTCCCGGCGAAACCCAGACCCTGCCGCTTGCCCTCTATAGCGTCGCCCAGTCGCCGGGCGGCGAAGATGCCGCGCTCAGACTGGTCATCATCTCCTGCATCCTGGCCTTTGCCGCTTTGGCCGCCTCGGAAGTCCTGGCGCGGCGCGCGCAACGCCGCCTGGCCGGAGCGAGCGCATGATCTCGATCGACGTCGCCAGGGAAATTCCAGACTTCTCCCTGTCTGTGAAGATCGACATCGAACGAATTGGAATTACATCGTTTTTCGGACCCTCTGGATCTGGAAAAACCACCCTGATCAACATGATCGCCGGGCTCGTCCAACCGGATCGCGGCCGTATCGCCGCCGGTGATCGCGTCCTGTTCGATTCCGACCGGCAAGTCGACTTGCCGCCGGAGAAACGCCGATTGGGCTATGTCTTTCAGGACGCCCGGCTGTTCCCTCATATGACGACCGCGCGCAATCTGGGCTACGGCATGAACCTGCTGCCGGCGGGCGACCGGCGACTAGGCTTCGACGATGTGGTCGAGTTGCTCGATCTCGCTCATCTGCTGCGCCGGCGCCCCCACGAACTCTCAGGAGGCGAGCGCCAGCGCGTCGCCATCGGCCGGGCGCTCCTGGCCAGCCCCGATCTCTTGCTGATGGACGAACCCCTCGCCTCGCTCGACGGCCCGCGCAAGAACGAGATCCTACCCTTTATCCAGCGCTTGCCATCCGACGCCGCCATGCCCGTTGTCTATGTCAGCCACGCGGTCGAAGAGGTCATCCGCCTGGCCGATGACGTCGTCGTCATCCACAACGGCCACATGCAGGCCAGCGGCTCGGTCGAGGACATCATGAGCCGGCCCGACCTGGCACCCCTGACCGGGCGGTTCTGGGCCGGTTCCGTCGTACCGGCCCAGGTGATCGGTGATGATCCCGGCTGGGACCTCACCACGCTGTCGGTGCCCGGCGGCACGCTGACCGTGCCGCGTCTCGACCAGGCGCCGGGCAACAGGGTGCGCGTACGTATCCGCGCGCGCGATGTCGCGATCGCCCTGAAACCGCCCGAGCAGGTCAGCGTGCTCAACATCCTGCCCGGCACTGTCCAGCGCATCGTCGAGACCGATGGTGGCCAGGTCGATCTGGTACTCGACATCGGCTGCCCGCTACTGGCGCGGATCACCGAGAAATCTCGCCAGGAGCTTGGCATTCGCGAGGGCCTGCCGGTCTACGCCATGATCAAGGCGGTGAATGTCGACCGTCCCAGCATCGGCCCGGCCGGCGACACGGAGGAAGCGCCATGAGCGTTGACCTCACCGACATCGAAGAAGCCCGGAAACGCATCAAGGGCGCCGTGCGGTCGACGCCGGTTCTGGACGTTGAACCGGTGCGCCAGGCGATCGGCGTCCAACATCTGACGCTCAAGCTGGAGAACCTTCAGGTCACCGGTTCGTTCAAACCGCGTGGCGCCATGTCGAAGCTGATGACGCTGACCCATGACGAGCGCCGGCGTGGCCTGATCACCGCGTCCGGCGGCAACCACGGTCTCGCCGTCGCCTATGCGGCACACCATGCTGGCGTGCCCGCCGTCATCTTCCTGCCGACCTCGACACCTTCGGCCAAGGCCGACGCGATACGGAACTGGGGCGCGGACGTCGTGGTCGAGGGCGCGGTATGGGACGACGCCAACGCCGCCGCGCTTGCCGCCGCAGGCGAGCGCGGTATGACCTATGTCCATCCCTTCGCCGACCCCGCGGTGATCGCCGGGCAAGGCACTGTCGGCCTGGAGATCCTGAAGCAAACGCCGGATATCGACACGCTGGTTGTCGCCATCGGCGGCGGTGGCCTGATCGCCGGCGTCGCAGCCGCCGTCCGCGCGAAGCGGCCCGACATACAGGTCATCGGCGTCGAGCCGGTCGGCGCACCGACCCACCATGCCAGCCGCACCGCCGGTGAACTGGTCACGCTGGAGACCATCGCGACACGCGCCGGCACCTTGGCGCCGCGGCGCAGCGAGCAGCTCAACCTCGACCTCATCGGTGACCATGTCGACGACATCGTGCTGGTCGATGACGACGAGATGGCGACGGCCGCGCGTTGGCTCTGGTCGGAATGCGCCGTCGCCGCCGAACTCAGCGGCGCCGCGTCCCTCGCCGCGCTGCAGACCGGCCGCGCCAGTGGCAACAACGTGTGCGCCCTCATTTGTGGCGCGGGTACCGACGGCTTGGCGTGATGGCATCGGCCCCATGCACCGCAGAGGCCTGATCCGATGATCCGATCCGGAGCCGGGCTCATCTTAGGCACAGCTTGGCTTGGCGCGTTCCTCGCAGGCTTCGATTTCGCCGCGCTTTATGTCGCCATCCCGGTCATCGCTCATGAGTTCGGCATAGGCCTGTCGGCGACGTCATGGGTCGTGCTGGTCTACACCCTGGTCTTCGTTGGTTTCACCGTCTCCGTCGGCACGCTGGGGACACGGTTCGGCATCAGGCGCATGATGGCCTGCGGCTTTCTGATCTTTGGCGGGCTGTCGGTGTTCTGTTCGCTGTCAAACGACATCGTGACGCTGACCGCCGCGCGCGCCGTCCAGGCGCTTGGCGGGTCCATCCTCTATGTGTTGGGGCCTGCGGTTCTGCGGACCATGGTCCCTGAGGAGCGGCAAGGTCGGGCCTTTGGCATTTACACATTTGCACCCTATGTCGGTTTCTCCTTGGGGCCTGGCTTGGGCGGGTTGATCACATTCTACCTGGGCTGGCAGTGGATCTTCATCGTCAATGTTCCGATCTGCCTGTTCGGCTTGTGGGCGCTGCGCGCGATGCCGGCGCGCCCGCCAGCGAAGAGCGGTGAAGCCAAAAGGCGACTGGACACCGCGGGGTCGATACTGGGCTTCGTCTTCCTGGCCTTCCTGGTTGTCGGTTTTAACCAAGGTCGCGAATGGGGTTGGACGTCACCTGCCATTCTCGGCTGCTTTGTCGGCTGCGTGGTTGCCTTTGCGGCGTTCATCTGGTGGGAGATCCGCAGCGAACACAGCGCAATCGATATGTCGATGTTCGGACGACGAGTGTTCGGCCTGAGCCTCTCGTCGATCTTTTTCATACTTTTTGTCAGCGCCGGCGCCCAGTTCCTGTTCCCTATCCACACCGAGTGGTTCAAGGGGTTGTCGGTTCAAAATGCCGGTTTTCTGCTGATGGCCATGTCGGCCGGTCTCGCGTTGTCGAGCCTGCAGTCGGCGCGTTTTGCCGAACGGTTTCATGTTCGCGACGTCTGTGTGGCCGGCCTCGTCATTGCCGCAGCCGGCGCCGCGGTCTTCGCCTTCGGCCCGCAGCGCCTTCCGTTCTGGATCTTCGGGATCGCGATGGCTGTGTTCGGGTTTGGCATCGGCATGCACTATCCGCAGATGATGCGCCTTGCGATGCAGAGCGCACCGCACGAGAAGAGCATCGAAGCCTCAACAGCGATGTCGAGCACACGGAGTGTCGCGCAGCTCCTGGGTATCGTGGCCTTTGAAACCGTGTTCTCCCAGGTTTACCTGAAGGCAAACAGCCCGCACTACGGATCGTCCACCAACACCCAGTCGGTCGACCTGATGGCGGAGGCGTTCTTGATCGCCTTTTCGCTTGCGGCGGTGTTGTGCCTGTTGGCGATCCTGCCGCTCATGTTCCTCAAACGGGCTGAAGAGAAACTGGCATCGCCATGACCGATTCCTCCGATAGCCTCGATCGCATGTCGCGCGCGGCACGCACGTCACTGTTCGACGGCGTGTGTGACCCCGACCTGTTAATGGGGCTGGTTTTCTCCAATCTAATGTCGCCTGCGCTTTGGTTGTTCCGCGACAAGATTAGCGAAAAAGCCGGAGCCGAAGCCGGCGACCATCAGCACGCGGTCATGAACGAGATCGCACACTACGTGAACAATCACTTCTTTCATCTGGGCCAGAAGGATATCAGCGACATCTGGGGTCTTCTGGATATCGAGACAGAAGCATCCGGCGATCGCGACGGGCCGATCCGATACGCTCTCGACCTGATGGTCCGGCATAACGAACAGCGCATTGCCGATGGCGACCTCGATCCGAAGAACGTGCTTAAACCCCATGTCGAACGCGGTAAGTTTCCCGAATACATATACACGACCCTCGACATCATTCACGCCAACCGCCGCATCCTTCAACGCAAGAAACACAAACCCTACGGCATCACCTGCTGCGCGGACGAAGCGATCCTGATCTCATCCCTGGCCTGCGTCCTGGATGAGGTTTCGGCAGGCGACATCATGTTCATTGGTTCGCCCGAGCATTACACGGCCTTCATCCGCCACAGCGGCACGATGTTCTGGTTCAACGGCAAGAAAGAGTTCTTCGATTCCGAACGTTGGGCGCAAGAGGTCGCCACCAACACCGGCGGCGATGCCCAACGTGCCTTCGACAACCGCATGGTCACGATCGATCGTGTCATCACGCCGCGCGGCACGTTCTATCTGCGCGCTGGTCAAAGTTCGATCGAACAGGACCGCTGGCAAGCAATACGGCGGGACCTCTCGGCCTTCTTTGGCGTTGAACTGAGGCAGATCGCCGAGGCCTGCAGCAACGACGTTACCTTCACGCACCATCCGCTCGGCAACGTGTCGCTGGATGACTTTGACAGCCTGCAATCAGCGGATGACGCGACACGCCTCTTGGAGGGTCTGGCGGCCGACAAACCCGGAGCGACCTTTGAAGCCGCCCTCGTCGCCTTCCGCCGCCTTAACGTACGCAATCCCGAGGCCTACGTTGTGGCAGCACTTCGCGAACACAGGGCGCGCGAGGCGGCCGCCGACATTGACACGCTTGATCATGCTATCGCCGTCGTTCGAGGCATCGACGGTCGCGAGTCCATTTTTGACGACCGCGACCGGCTCGCTCTGCCTGATGAAGTGCTGCTGCTGAACACCGGCACCGACCGTGACAAGGCGCTCTTGCTCTTCGCATTGCTCCACCACGCCGAGCTTGGCGACGTGCCGCCCCAACTGGTCTTTTGCGAAGACGACAGTTATGTCGGCACGGGCGAGCGGTTGATCAGCCTGCGTACGCTGTCTGATTCTGCTGGCCTTCAAGGCGAACCGTTGTTGCGCTACGGCGGATAGCGTCAACGTCGTCTTGCGCTTCTTTCGCGGCGGAACGGCTGTAAGGGACGCAAGGGCCAGATCGTCACAAAGGTAGAGGCCGGTTGGGAGCCCATTGTGGGGCCCCCAACCGTCGCATGCCTAGATTGCCGAGCCTTCCTGGGTTCCGACGCCGCGGCGGCGGATGACCTCGGAGAAGGTGACGATGAAGAAGGATGCCAACAGGATGCACGCGCCCAGCGACAGCACCATCGGCAGCCGGTTCGGGAACCTGAGCTGG